>NZ_WJIE01000013.1 GCF_009649845.1 Polyangium spumosum | reverse complement strand
TCGAGCCCGGCGGGCACGGGCGGCGCGGGCGCGGCGGGCGCGGGCGCGGCGGGCGCGGGCGCGGCGGGCGCGGGCGCGGCGGCGAGGGCGTCATCGAGCTCCTGGGCATACATGCCGAGCTCCGAGGCGCGGAACACGTTGCCCGAGGACTCGGCCGCCTCGGCTGCGCGCCGGAGCCACACGACGGCGTCTCTCCGCTCGCCACGCGCCCACAACGTTTTTGCGGTCGACAACCCCCAGACGACATCCTCCGCGTCGTCGGGGCGCGGTTCGGGAAGCGTCACCGAAAGCTCGGCCATGACCAGACCACCCCTACCACAGGCCGTTTCGGGTCGGTGCGGGAAGTGCCCCGAGGGTGTTCGCCGGGTCGGCGGCGGCTCCGAAAGGCAAACCGCTCGACGTTGGTCGTCCGATGAGGGCGACGACGCGCGGCCTCGGGCCGTATACTCCCGCGATCACGCTGCCGTCTCCGCCGAGCGAGAGCTCGGCCTCAGCGCGCGCGACGACCGTTGCTCCGCGACGAACCGCGGAGCTTCTCGTTGTCGCCTCGGCCCTTCGCGCCGCTCGCGCCGTTCAGGTCCGAGGGGGCGTGCGCGCCGTTCGTGCCGTTCGTGCCGTGCGGGGAGGAGTAGCCGTGCTCGATGCAGCGGCGGAGCATCTCCTCTTTGCCCGCGAGCGAGACGCCTTCGCCGGGCATGCGCCGCGCGAGCCAGCCGATCAGCGTGAGGCCTGCCTCGCGCGCCGCAGGCGGCATCGCGTTCTCCCGCAGCAGGCTCGCGATCTGGCCGATGAGCCGTGTGCGCTCTTCTTCGCACGCCATCTCGAGCGGTTTCTCTAGCACGCGCGGACGGAAAACAAATAGCGATCAGAGCGGCGCGATGAGCACCTCGCGGTCCTTCGCGCCGTTCGCGGGACCAACGATCCCACGCTTTTCCATGGCCTCGACGATTTTTGCCGCACGGTTGTATCCAACCCCAAGCTTGCGCTGGATCCACGAGGTCGAGCAGCGCCGCGTCTCGGCCACGATCCTGACGGCAGCGTCGTACATCGGATCGTTCTCGGCGTCGTTCGTGTCCGCCTCGCCGCCCTCCTCGTCGCGCGGCTTGAGGATCGCTTCGTCGTAGACGGGCTCGCCCTGGAGGCGCAGGAAGTCCGTGATGCGCTGCACCTCCTCCTCGCTCGCGAAGGGGCACTGCACGCGGCGCGTCTCGGTGGCGCCGTTCATCTTCACGAGCATGTCGCCGCGGCCGAGCAAGTGCTCGGCGCCCTGCTCGTCGAGGATCGTGCGGCTGTCGACCTTCTGCGCCACGCGGAACGCGATACGCGTCGGGAAGTTCGCCTTGATCATGCCGGTGATGACGTCGACGCTCGGCCGCTGCGTCGCGAGGATGACGTGCATGCCCGCCGCGCGCGCCTTCTGCGCGAGACGCGCGACGCTCGCCTCCACGTCCTTGCCCTGCTGCATCATGAGGTCGGCGAACTCGTCGACGACGATCACGATGTACGGGATCTTCTCGGGCAAGGCCGCGTCGGTTCCATCCTTCGCCGCGTCGACCTCGACCTCGAGCCCCTCGGCCGAGATCGCGGCGACCTTCTTCGGCGGACGCGGCGGCCGGGCCTCGCCGCGCGCGACCTTCTCGACCCACGCGTTGTAGGTGCCGATGTTCTTCGTGCCCGCGTTGGCGAAGAGCTGGTAGCGCCGCTCCATCTCGTCGACGGCCCACTTGAGCGCGTTCGCCGCCTGCTTCATGTCCGTCACGACGGGAAGGAGCATGTGCGGGATGCGATCGAAGGGCGCGAGCTCGACGACCTTGGGGTCGATCATGAGCATACGCAGCTCGTCGGGCGTCTTGCGGAAGAGCAAGGAGACGAGCATGACGTTGAGCCCGACGCTCTTGCCCGCGCCCGTCGCGCCCGCGACGATCACGTGCGGCATGGAGGCGAGGTCGGCGAAGTAAGGCGCGCCGATGATGTCGCGGCCGAGCACGCAAGGCAGCGGCGCCTTCATCTCCTGGAAGCGGCGATCCTCGACGAGCTCGCGCAAGGAGACGGGGATGCGCCGCTCGTTCGGGAGCTCGAAGCCGATACGGTTCTTGCCCGGGATCGGCGCGATGATGCGCACCTTGCGCGAGAGGCCGAGCGCGAGGTCGTCGGCGAGGCTCGCGACCTTGGAGACCTTCGTGCCCGCGGCCGGCGCGACCTCGAACGTGGTGACGGTCGGGCCCGGGTGGATCTCCTCGACCTTGCCGCTCACGCCGTAGTCCGCGAGCGTCTTCTCGAGCAACGCGGCGTTGTCACGAAGCTGCTCCTCGTCGATCGCGAAACGATCGAGGTCCGAAGGCGGCTCGAGCATGTCGGTCGTGGGCAGACGGAAGCCCGCGCCCTTCGCGGGCACGACCTTCACGATCTCGGGCTCCTTCGGCTTCTCGGGCGCGCGCGTGATCGGCAGAGGCGCGACCGGCGCGAGCGCGACAGGAGCAGCCGCAGGCGCGAGGGGCCTGGCAACAGGCTTCGGCGCTTCGACCCGCACGGGCGCGATCGGGCTCTCGTCGATCGACGCGTCGGGCTCGTCCTCGCTTGCGGGTGCCTCGTCGTGATCGAAGTCGCGCGCGAGGTGTTCGTGCTCGTGCTCGTGCTCGTGCTCGTGCTCGTGCTCGTCCTCGTCGTCGTCCTCGTCGTCCGCGGCCTCGTCCACCACAGCAGGCGCGGGCGTGGGCGTGGGCGGAGGCGGCGGAGGCGCAGGCGGCGCCTTCGGCTCGATCGAGCGCGCCTTCGTCGCAGGCTTCGAGGCTTGCGGCTTCGGCGGCGCAGGCGGCGGAGGAGACGGCGTGGCGGCGGCGTCGAAGAACGACTCGCCAGCCGCCATGTCCGACACGGCCACGATCGCGACGGGGTCCGCGGGCGGCGCGAAGATCGCCGGGCCGACGGGCGCCTTCGGGATCGGCGTCGGTGTCATCGGCGTCGTCGTCGTGATCGTGGTCGCGTGCGCCGACGCTTCCACCGGAGGCGGAGCCGCGGCCGCGCTGTTCACGATCACGGGCGCCGCGTTCTCCTTCGTCTCCGCTTCCGGAGACGCGGCCACCTTCGCAGCTTGCCCGCGCCGCTTGCGTTGCTGCGGCTTCGGCGCGTCTGCCTCGACGACCGCGCTCGCGATCACGCCGCCGTCGTTCCACGAGGCAGGCAGCGCCGGCTCGGACGCGCCCTTCGCGATCACCACGTTCATCGCCTCGGGCGTCGCTTCCTTCCTGGCGTCGTCGCCGTCGTCGCCCGCCGTCAGCGCCGCGATGATCGCGTCGGCCGCGGGCGTCGCCACGATCTTCGCGTCGGCTGCGCGCTCGGCCTTCTCGTCCTTCGTGCTCGCCTGCTCGATCTCGCGCGCCTTCTGCCACGCGTTCGCGAGCGCGCGCAGCCCGAACGCGCCCTTCTCGCCGGCCGTCTCCACCGATCGCCGCAGGCGCGCCACGAGCTCGATGAACGAGAACGTCGCGCGCTGGACGAGGATCAGCGACACCACCGTCAGGCCGATGATGTACGAGCCGATCGCCGAGAACAGCGAGCGCATCACCTCGCCGAAGAGCTCACCCACGGCGCCGCCGAGCGGCATCGCGCCGAACGACCTCGCCTCGGGGAACGCCACGTGCGCGAGCGCCGCCAGGATCACCACGACCACGATGTCGCCGCCGAACCGCGACACGCTCGCGCGATGGGGCTTGCCGCCGAGCAGCGGCGCCGAGAGCGCCACGAGCTCCACGGGCAGCGCCCACGCGACGACGCCCACCGTGCTCGCCGCGAACCCCGCGAACGCCGCGCCGACGGGCCCGACCCAGTCCGGCCCCACCACCTCGGACCGCAAGGGATCTCCACGGAACGAAGCCAGCGCGAGCGACGTGTAGAGCGCGGACGCGAGCAGCACGAGCGCCGCCGCCTCCCGCGCATACGTGTGGCGCGCCGGCGCGCTCGTCGCCGCGGACGCACCCTCACCCTCGCCCCCTCGGCCTCCGCCCCCACGCGTTCTTTTCGTGGGCGACGAAACAGTTTCACCGGGACCGGGGGCGGTCTGCACACGACGCGGAGCGAAGAGAGGAACGGTCATGGCCTACCTGAACCTACCTTGCCTACATATTCCCACTCTTCCTTCTATGCAAGTCCCTGGTGGCGAAGCCGGCGAGACGCGGCGGCTTCGTGGTCGGGGGTACAAAGGATCCCTCTATTCGGCGCGGCGTGGCGAGGGTCCGCGTTTGTTAAGGACCCGAAATTCTTTGAGCCGAGGACGCCCCGAGCGGTACCATCGCCGCCATTCCCAAGGACAGCATGCGAATGGTTGATGGAGCAGGGCCGCGCCCCAAGACCGCGAGCGTTCTCGCGAGTTGCCTCGTGGCCTTGGGTATCGGGCTCTCGGCGAGCGGGTGCCGTGTCGACGAGAACGACATCCACCACTGGGAGAACACGGCCCACGGGCCGAAAAAGCTCTGCGCCGTGCTGCTGTACGACAAGTACGACACCTCGCTCCGCGTGGAGAGCGCGCTCGCGCTGATCCGCATGAAGCCACGATCCGGCAGGAGGCTCGCCTTCACGCAGATCGACGGCGAGGATCCGCCGGAGAACGAGGCCTGCAAGGGCAGCCTCGTCGACGTGCTCTCGGGCCTGCGCGCCGAGGTGCAGCAGCCGATCGTGTCGCAGCTCGTCTCCTCGATCATCGTCGAGCTGAAGCGCCCGCCGCCCGTCGCCCAGCCCGGCCAGGCCGCGCCCGCGGACGGATCGTTCCCCTACAAGGACGCGGCCTACGCGATGCTCGTCGCGGACAAGCCGCCGCTCATCACGGACAAAGGCCTCGAGCAAACGCTACGCGGCGCGCTCGTCGAGTGGGCGATGGCGGACTTCGAACGCCGCCTCGAGGCGCGCGGTCAGGCCTACGGGATGGAGCAGCTCCTGCGGGTGATCGGGGCGGAGGGCGTCGTCGGCCTGCCGAAGCTCATGACGAAGGAGACCCGCAAGCTCGACGCGATGGCCTCGCTCGTGGCGGAGCTCGGCGACGCGAAGACGAAGGAGGCCGCCTCGGGCGCGCTCGTCGAGGTCGCGAAGTGGATCCTCTCGGACGACTGGGCGAAGGTGCGCACGCAGGAGCTCAAGGACTCGAACGCGGCGCAGAAGCTCACGCCGACCGAGGAGCAGTTCAAGAAGCAGCTCGAGCTGCTGCAGGACGACGAGCTCACGAAGGTCTTCGCCTCGATGCGCAGGGTCGGTCAGAGGCCGGTCGTCGAGCACCTGCTCGGCTTCGCCACGCGCAAGGAGCAGAGCGAGAAGCGAAGGCAGACGGCGCTCGCCGCGCTCGAAGGGCACCTCAAGAAGGAGAGCGCCGACGACGTCAAGCGGATCCTCGAGATCGCGAGCAGCGACGCGCCCGACGTGGTGCTGGATCAAGCCTTCCGCCGCATCGGCGAGTTGCCCCGCGAGGCCGTCGTCGACAAGCTCTACGCCCTGTTCAAGACCGACAAGTGGAAGGTGCGCCGCGCCGCCGCGACGACGGTGCTCAAGATGTCGAAGGTCAAGGACATCGGCGAGTTCCTCGGGAAGCTGCCGGACGACAAAAACTTCGCCCTCGGCGAGGCGCTCACGTATGGCGCTTATCTGGGAGAGTTGAAGGACGGCAAGCCCGTCGACGCGCTGCAGAAATACCTCGGCGCTGGATCAGCCGCGGCACGGACGAGCGCGATCGCGTATTATTTCAGCTACGGCACCTCGGCGGACGTCTCCGCCCTGGCCTCGCTCGAGTCCGATGGGGCCAGAGCCCCGAAATGCGACGCCGACCCCGACTGCAAATGGGTCTGCGATGTCCCCAAAGAGGGCAGCCAGGAGCGCGAGCAGAGGGAGATCAAGACGATCGGCGAGTTCGTGCGCCACTGCGTCGTGCCGGCGATGAAGGAGCGCAAACCCGAAGCCTCGAAGGAGCAGAAGAAATGAGCGGGAGAGCACGCCTCCACGCATCACCTTCGTAGAGCGTGTCGCTCGAATTCTCGAATTCTCGGAGGATCGGCCTTCCGGATCCTCAGCACGGCCCCGGAACCATCGACGACGATCAGGGAACAATGTCGGACCCGAACAAGAAGAGCGCAAGGACATTCCAGTGCCGCGACGTCCTCTGGGAGACGTTCGAGCAGATGGCGCGCGAGCTGGAGTGCTCGATCGACTACCTCATCAACGAGTCGATGAAGCAGTACGCGCGGCAGCGTAGCTACAGCCCGCGTACACCGTTCCCCGGCGCGGTCCGCAGCGAGTCCGCCCCCGGGAGCGGGAACCCGATGTCGACGCCGGGGATCCCCGCGCCGCCACCCTCGCCGCCGCCGGGTTACCCGCCGGCCCCTCCCGCCGCCGCCGCCGCCCCCATGCCCGCGGCGTACAACCCGAACCCCATGGGCGCCGGGATGCCACCCGCGCCGCCCCCCATGGTCGGCGCCCCGTCGCAGACGGCCACGCCGCCGCCCATGCTCGGCGCGCCGCCCGCGCCGCCCGCGCCCCCGCCCATGATGGGCCCCGGCGCGCCGCCCGGACCCCCGCCCATGATGGCAGGCGGCCCCGGCCCGGGCCTCGGCGCGCCCCCGCCGCCCCCGCCCATGATGGCAGGCCCCGGCGCGCCGCCCCCGCCCATGATGGCAGGCGGCCCCGGCCCGGGCCTCGGCGCGCCCCCGCCGCCGCCTTCGCCGTACGGAGCGCCACCTCCGCCTGCGCCGTACGGCGCGCCTCCGAGCCTCACGGGGACCGCAGGTCCCGGCGCGCCGCCCGGGCCCCCGCCCATGATGGCAGGCGGCCCCGGCCCGGGCCTCGGCGCGCCCCCGCCGCCGCCCGGAGGCCCCACGGCGACCCCGCCGCCGCCCCCGCCGGGGCCGAGCCGTCCCCCGACGGCCTCCATGGCCGGCGGCCCGCCGCCGCCCCCGAAGCCGGGGAACCGTCCGCCGAGCGTGCCCGCGCCGCCCGCGCCCGGCATGTCGCGCCCGAACGTGCCGCCGCCGCCGCCCACGGGCGTCGCGCGTCCCGGGGGTCCGCCCCCGCCCCCGCCGCCGAACCGGCAGACGATGGGCCCGGGTGCGCCCGCCCGCTCGGTGCCGCCTCCGGCCACGCCGGCGCCCCCGATGGCCGCTGGCGGCCCGCCGCCGCCGCCCGCCCCGCCGTCGATGAGCGCGGCCGCGCCGCCGCCGCCGCCTCCCGGTCCCATGATGGGCGGGATGGGCGCGCCGCCGCCCCCGCCGCCCGGTCCCATGATGGGCGGGATGGGCGCGCCCCCGCCCCCGCCGCCTGGTCCCATGATGGGCGGGATGGGCGCGCCCCCGCCCCCGCCGCCGGCTCCTCCGTCGGCGATCGGCTTCGGGGCGCCGCCGCCTCCGCCGGCGCCGCAGTACAACATGGCGCCGCCCGGCCCGCCGCCGGCTCCGCCTGCGCCTGCGCCCTCCGCGGCGGGTGGCATCCCCGGCGCGATCCCGCTCTTCGCCTACTACGCCGGCGAGCGGAGCGTCGTGAACAAGGACCGCTTCATCATCGGCCGCGGCAAGCAGTCGAGCGACCTCACGATCAAGGACCCGAACGTCTCGCGCCAGCACGCGATGGTCGAGTACCTGAACGGCCAGTACTACATGGTCGACATGGGCTCGACGAACGGCGTCGAGTTCAACGGCCAGCGCATCACGCGCAAGGCGATCGGCGAGGGCGACTCGTTCCGGATCTGCGACCACGAGGTCCGGTTCTCCTACCGCTGACGCGCGGGATGTGGGTCGTGAAGGTGGCTGGCTCGCGTGGACAAACCCTGCGAGCCGCCACCCGTCACGCCCCGCCCCTGCTCTCCTTCACGCTCGCCGCGCTGCTCGTCACCTCCCACGCCCGCGCTTCGAACGGGCCTCCCTGGGTCGCGGCCGAGACCGAACCTCTGCCCGAGGGCATCGTCAGCGCGCGCATCCGGAAGGCCGATCAGCCGATCCTCGCCGCCCCGTGGGAAGGCGCGCCGCGACGTGGATCGGCCGCGCTCGACGTACACCTGCCGATCTTCGCCGCGCGCCGCGGGCCTGGCTGCAAGGGTCGGTTCCTCTCGGTCGGGCCGATCGCGTGGGTCTGCGAGGACGCCGTCGAGCTCGCCGAGACGCCCTTCGTCGACGTCGCTTACCGCGCGATCCGCGAGACCCCGGATGGTTTGCCCTTCCGGTACTACTTCGTCGGCCCTGACGGCTCGTTCGCGTACAAGAAGCTCCACGCGGTCGACGTCGGCGCGCCCGACATGCAGCTCGAGCCTGGCTTCGCCGTGGCGATCGTGGAGGAGCGCGTGGTCGAGGGCGCGCGTTACGGCCGCAGCCACAACGACCTCTGGATACCGATGCGCGACCTCGGCCCCGCGCGGCCGCTCGCGTTCCGCGGCGAGGAGATCAAGGACGCGCCGGGCGACGTGCTCCCCTTCGCGTGGATCATCGTCGACAAGGCGAAGGTCTTCTCGTCGCCGAGCGCGCTCGGCAAGGTGACGTCGAGCCACGCGCGCTTCGAACGCGTGCCCTTCGTCGAGGAGAAAAACGCGGGCGGCGCGCGCTTCTCGCGCATCGGCGAGGACAGGTGGGTCCGCTCCGCCGACCTGCGCCACCCGACGATCGCGCCGCCGCCGCCCGAGGTCGACGTCGAGGCGGGCGAGAGGTGGATCGACGTGGAGCTCGCGAGCCAGACGCTCGTCGCGTACGAGGGCAAGCGGCCCGTGTTCGCGACGCTCGTCTCGACGGGCAAGGGCCGGGAAGGGTCGTCGACGGCGACGCCACGCGGGACGAGTCGGATCTGGGCGAAGCTCTTCACCTCGAACATGGACAACCTCGAGGACGAGGGCGCGAGGCGGTACTACCGGATGGAGGACGTGCCGTGGGTGCAGTTCTTCTCGAAGGGCGTGGGCCTGCACGGCGCGTTCTGGCATCGCTCGTTCGGGCACGTGCGTAGCCACGGCTGCGTCAACCTCGCGCCGCTCGACGCGCAGCGCCTCTTCTTCTGGACCACGCCGCGCGTGCCCGCGGGATGGACCGCCGCCTTGCCGAGCACGCACGACGTGGGCACCGTCGTGCGGATACGCTAAAGGCCCTCACGCGAAGGGCGCCCACGCATGGTCTCGATCGTCAACGCAGTCCGTGATCTCGGCCGACTCCGCCAGATCTACGTCGTGCTCGTTCGTCACGGCTTCGGCGAGCTCGCGCAGCGGCTCGGGCTCGGCGCTCGCGGCCGCGCGCAGGCCTTGCCCGAGTTACCTCCCGGCGAGGTGAGCGAGGCGAGCGAGGCGCTCGTCGAGGCGCCCGAGGCCGAGGCGAAACGCGGCGAGGAAGAACGACGGCGCATCTCGCTGCCCGAGCGCGTGCGGCTCGTGTGTATGGATCTCGGCCCCTCGTTCGTGAAGCTCGGCCAGATCGCCTCCACGCGCCCCGACGTCCTGCCGCCCGACTGGATCGTCGAGCTCAAGAAGCTCCAGGACGAGGTCAACCCGCTGCCGTGGAGCGACATCAAGCCCGCGGTCGAGGCCTCGCTCGGCGCGCCGATCGAGGACGTCTACGAGCGCTTCGAGGAGAGACCCCTCGCCGCGGCCTCGATCGGCCAGGTGCACCGCGCCGTGCTCAAGCACGCGGACGGCCCGCAGGAGGTCGTGGTGAAGGTGCAGCGGCCCGGCGTGCGCACGACCGTCGCGCGGGATCTCGAGCTCCTGCACGCGCTCGCCAAGCTCATCGAGCGCACGATCCCCGAGTCCGCGCTCTACCAGCCGTCGGCGCTCGTCGATCAGTTCGATCGTGCGATCACGAGCGAGCTCGACTTCGGCCTCGAGGCCGAGCACGCCGAGAAGTTCGCGCGTAACTTCGCCGGCCACCCGCACGCGCGTTTCCCGCGTGTCTACCGCGAGGCATCGTCGAAGACCGTGCTCACGCTCGAGCTCTTGCCCGGCGGCAAGGTCTACGACGAGATCCGCGACCATGGGCACAAGGGCCCGGCGATCGCGCAGGCCGCCGTCGGCATCGTCGTGAAGATGATCTTCGAGGACGGCTTCTTCCATGCCGACCCGCACCCGGGGAACATCTTGATCTCCGGCGACCCGGACAGCCCCACGATCGGCCTCATCGACCTCGGCATGGTCGGGCGTTTGTCCCCGGAGATGCGCGACAAGACGCTCGACCTGATGATCGCGGCGGTTCGTCAGGACCACCTCGGCGTCGCGGACGCGCTCTACGCGATCGGCACGCCGACGAAGAAGGTCGACATGCGCGCCTACCGCGCCGAGGTGAGCGTGCTGGCGGAGAAGTACCTCGGCCGCCCGCTCAAGGAGATCGACGTCGCCGCGATGATCAGCGACCTCATGCGCGGCGCGAGCAAGTACGGCATCGAGATCCCGCCGGACTTCTTGCTCGTCGGCAAGGCGATCATGACGATCGAGGGTGTCGGCAAGGAGATCGATCCGGACCTCGACGTCTTCGGCGTCGCGCGTCCGTTTTTCCTCGATCTCCTGCGGAAGCGTTATTCGCCCGAGCGTATCGGCATGGAGCTCTGGCGCGGCGTCGAGCGCCTTTCCGGCGCTGCCTACGACTTGCCGCAGCAGCTCCGCGAGGTCCTCGACGACCTGCGCCTCGGGCGGCTGAGCTTACGCACCACCGATCCGACCCTCCCGCGGACGGTCGATCGCCTCGGACGGCGCCTCTTCGCGGGCCTCGTCGTGGCGACCTTCGTCTTCTCGGGGACGTGGCTGCTTCAAACGAATCGTATGGATCCGCTCGGCATCACGCTCCTCGTCTTCGGCGTGCTCGTGATGTTCGGGCACGTCGCGCTCGACGTGCTCCGTCATCTCCGTTAGCCGCTGCCACACACGCGCAGCAGGGCGCCGGGGCTCTCGCCCTGACGCCCTGCTTCGCGGCCCGGTGATCCGCGCGTGGCCTGTCCGATCAGAGCTGCGGGATCTTGCCCTGGAGCAAGAACGCGATGATCAGCGCGAAGAGGACGAGCGACTCGATGAGGGCCAGGCCGAGAATCATCGGCGTCTGGATACGAGCCGCGGCGCCCGGGTTGCGCGAGATGCCCTCGAGGGCAGCCGCGGCGGCGCGGCCCTGACCGAGCGTGCCGCCGAGGGCGGCGATGCCGATCGCGAGGCCGGCGGCGAGCGCGATCATGCCGCTCGTGTCGAACTTGTTCGAAGCAGCAGCATCCTGCGCGAACGCCATGCTGGGAACGAGGGCCAGCGCGGTGGCGACCAGCGTGGACAGGGTGAGCTTGCTCTTGAGAGACATCCGGTTCTGCTCCTTTCAGGCCACGCGCCCCCCACAGGGGGCTGCATGCATCAGCTTCAATCGAGACGACCCAGGGGGTTCGGGGGGACCGACTGTTGGTCCCAGCCCACCGAGGGCTCGGGGGCTTCGCTTCGGGCGGCCCCGCTCTAATCCGAATTCGGCAGTTTGGCTAGCGACTTTTTGAGGATTCCCACCGCGATCTTCCAGGGGGTCGCCTCAGTGGTGTTCCGCGTGGTGGTGCTCCGTGGCGAGGCCGATGTAGATGCTGCTCAAGAGGCAGAACACCAGCGTCTGCACGACGATCACGATGAGCCCGAGCATCATCACGGGCAGCGGCAGGAAGATCGCCACGAGGCCAAAGAAGACCGAGGCGATGAGGTGGTCGACCGCGATGTTGACCATCAGACGCACGCTGAGCGTGATCGGACGGACGCACGTGGAGATGACCTCGATCGGGAAGATGAGCGGCGCGAGATACCACTTCGGGCCCGCGAGGTGCGCGATGTAGCTCCAGCCGTTCTGCTTGATGCCCCAGATGTTGAAGGAGAGGAAGACGAGCAGCGCGCAGCCGAGCGTGACGTTCAGGCTGGACGTGGGCGGCGAGAAGCCGGGGATCAAGCCCGAGACGTTCGAGAAGAAGATGAAGCCCGCGGCGCCGCCGATCAGCGGGAAGTACCGCTTGGCGTTCTCCGGCCCCATCACGTCCTTGGCCATGTTGTAGAAGTAGCCGAAGAACGCCTCGAAGAACGTGCGCAGGCTGAGCCGATCGTCCGGGACCACCGACTCGTCGAGCCGCCGGAACTTCCCGCGCACCGCGATCGACATCCCGATGAAGACGAGCAGGATGATCATGCTCGAGAAGATCGGCTCGACCGAGTGGTAGCTCATCGGCTCGTGGCCGATGAACGTGTGGCCGAGGTTCTTCGCGTTCTCGCGGAGACCAGGGAGGTGGGCCAGGAGGAAGGTCAGAAAACCAGTATGCTCGGGCATGACCGTCGTCGCTCCGTCAGGCGGAGCGCTCCAATCTCGATCTCACGGCTCGTTCGAGGGGTCCCCCTCGTCGGCGGGCCTCGCCTTTAGCACATCTTTTCGCGGCGCGTCCCCGAAAGATCTTCGCGTCGTGTCGGCCTCCGGACCGTCCTCGGGGGGTTTCGGGCCAAACAGCGTCCCCACGGTGATCCCGATCGGCAGCGCCCCGTAACCCACGATGAGGGAGAGCCCCGACGCGATCCCGCTGCGCAGGATGAGCCAAACCCCGCCCAGCAAGAGCACGAGCTTCAGGGCGCCGATCACCGCCCAGGGCGCGGTGTTGCCACGCCGGGCCAGAAAAGCCTCGCCCACCTGCGCGAACACCCAGAGGTTCAAGGGCGCCAAGGCCCCGCCGATGGCCACGCCGAGCGCGAACCGCGGGCTCACGACGACGAGCGAACCGAGCGAGAGCACCACCGCCGCGCCGATCACCCCGAAGAGCGCCGCGCGCATCGGCGCGTCGAGCTTGCCAGGCTTGGCGTTCTCCGCGTCGCTCATCGGCCTCCCCTCCCCTCCTCGTCCTCGTTCGCCGCGTCCGCGTCGTCCGCCTTCGTGATCGGAGGCTCTTCCTTCTTCTCGTCGCGCGTCTCGTAGCGCGGCAAGGGGTTGCCTTGCTCGCGCTCCTCGCGCTCGGCCTGCGCCTTCATCTCGCGCAAGGCGCGCTGGAAGGCCTTCACGGCCGCGCCGACGCCGAAGCAGAAGCCGAGGATCGCGAGGTACGGCTCGGTGCCGAATTTCCCGTCGAGCCAGCGCCCGCCGAAGTAGCCAAACGCGATCGAGAGGACGACCTCGAGGCCGATCGTCCCGAGGCTGCCCACGCCGCGCCACTCCTCGACCTTGGGCGGACGCTTGCGCTCGTTCCCGTTCACCGCTCGCCCACCACGCGCGCCACCGTCGCGCGCCTGCTCTCGATCAGCGCCTCCAGGAACGGCCGCATCGCGCGCGCCGCCTCGGCGCGGTGGCTGATGCGGTTCTTCTCGTCGTCGCCGAGCTCGGCCATGGTGCGAGCGCGGCCGTCGCCCTTCACGATGAAGAGCGGGTCGTAACCGAAGCCGCCCGCGCCGCGCGCCACGCGCGCGATCGTCCCCTCGCAGCGGCCCTCGCAGACCACCTCGGGCTCGACCTCGTTCCACGGATCGAGCAGCACCATCGTGCAGCGGAAGCGCGCCGTCCTCTGCTCGTCGTCGATCTCCTCGAGCGCCGCGAGCAAGGCCGCGTTGTTCTCCGAGTCGGTCGCGCCCTCCTTGGCGAAGCGCGCCGAGCGCACGCCGGGCCGGCCCGCGAGCGCGTCGACCTCGAGCCCCGCGTCCTCCGCGAGCGTCACCATCATCGCGGCCTCGGACGCCGTGCGCGCCTTGATGCGCGCGTTGTCCACGAAGGTCGCGCCGTCCTCGATGATCGGCGGCAGATCGGGCAGCACCTGCGAGAGCGGCAAGAGCTTGATCGGCAGGTCGGCGAAGATCGCGCCGAGCTCGGCGAGCTTGCCGCGGTTCGTCGTGGCGACGAGGATCGACAGCGGCAGGTTCGTCTCGCTCACGCGAATCTCCCCGCCTGGAACAGGGCCGCGAGCTCGACGCCCGCGCTCGCGAGCGCGCCGCGTTGCATGCTCACGAGCTTCGCCACGCCCGCGAGGCCGACGTCGATCATCGCGTCGAGGTCGCGCCGCGCGATCGCCTCGCCCTCGGCCGTCGCTTGCACCTCGACGATCGATCCTTGCGCCGTGCCCACGACGTTGAGGTCGACGCGCGCCTTGCTGTCCTCCTCGTAGACGAGGTCGAGCATCGCCTCGCCGCCGACGTGACCCACGCTGATCGCCGCCACCTGATCCCTGAGCACCGGCGCGATCACGTCCGCGGCGCGTAGCTTCGCGAGCGCGAGCGCCATGGCCACGAAGCCGCCGGTGATCGACGCCGTGCGCGTGCCGCCGTCGGCCTCGAGCACGTCGCAGTCGATCACGATCGTGCGCTCGCCGATCGCGTCGAGGTCGATCGCGCTGCGGAGCGCGCGCCCGATGAGGCGCTGGATCTCCTGCGTGCGCCCGCTCGGCTGCTTGCCGCGCCCCTCGCGTGTTTCCCTGCGGGCGCGGCTCGCGCGCGGGTGCATCTGGTACTCCGCCGTCAGCCAGCCTTTGCCCTTGCCGGCCATCCACGCGGGCACGACGGCGTCGATCGACGCGGTGCAGAGCACGACCGTGCCGCCGGCGCGGTAGAGCACGGAGCCCTCGGCGTTGCGGTGGAAGTGCGGGACGATCTCGACGGGGCGAGGTTCGGCGGGGCTACGGCCATCGGAGCGGGACACGCCGCGTCCTTAGCACAGGCGCGAGGGCGCGTAGGGCCTCCTCACGCGCGCGCCTCGCTCTCCCTGTCCGGCCTGCGCGCTCGATGGGTGTTTTACCAGCTCACGGCAAAGAGCGTCGCGTAGAGCCCGTCGCCCGATCCGCCCCGCGTCGCGGCGCGCCGGACGAGGTAGAGCTCCTGCTTGGGTCCCTGACAGACGAACGCGCCTCCCTCGGACGCGACGTACACCTGGCCCCCGACGGTCTTCATGGAAAACCCCTCCGGCCAGGTCTCGCGTTTCTTCAGGTACGCGAGCGTCGCGTTGCTCCTCGGCGGGACGTCGGAGCGCTCGAGGGTCCGGATCAGCCGGTCCGCTTGCGTGAACGCGGCGCCGTCCTCCTTGGTGATGTCGGCGATGCCGACCTTCGCGGGCAACTGCCCCGGGCCGACCTCGTTCGCGGGCACGCGGCGCGCGCGGAGGATCGTGACCTCCTCGGTCGTCTTGCCTCCCTCGACGCGAACCCCGCGCCCGATCCACCGACCGTCTCCGGAGGGCACGACCGCGTTCCACGGCTTGCACGATCCAAACGCGTTCACCACGGCGCAGGGCCCGCTCTTCGCGTCGGCCGCGCACTTGAGCGTCTTCTTCAGCGCCGCCGTGTCGAGGTCATCGGGCGCGGTGACGGGCGCCGCGGCCGTCGGCGTGGGCGCGGGCGCGGCGGACGTGGGCGCGGGCGCGCCGGTGCCCTCGGGCGCGGCGGAGTCCCCGGCGGGCTTCTCGGCGCAGGCGGCGACGGTGATCGAGACGAGGGCGGCGAAGAGGCGCGTTCGCATGGGCGCGCAGTCTGGCACGCCCCTGCGAGCGGGCGCTACGGCGGGTCGACGAGCAGCTTCGGCCGGAGCTTCGCGAGCGACTTGCGCCCGATGCCCTTCACGCGCAGCAGATCCTCGGGCCGCTTGAACTTCTTGAGCTTCGCCCGGAGCGCGAGGATCGCCTTGGCCTTCGTGGCCCCGACGCCCGGCAGCTTCCGCAGGTCGTCCTCGGTGGCGAGGTTCAGGATCACCCTTCCATCGGCCGTGATCGCAGTGATGGGTGTCGCCGCTGCCGCATCCGCTGCCGCATCCGCTGCCGCTGCCGTCTCTGCTCCCGCATCCGCTGCCGGCGCGGGTGGCGCTGCGCTGGCGCTCGCGCTCGTCACGGGCGGACCGAGGTACGTCCCGACGCGACGCGGCATCAGATCCGCCGCCGCGCCCGATCCCACGAAGGCGAGGGCCAGAAACCCGAGCGCGCCGAGCGCGGCTTTCCCCGCGAGCGGCGTCCAGGCCGACCCGCGAACCCGCGCCGCGATCGCCACGAAGAACGTCCTTGCCCACGAGCTTCCCCTCTTCTCTTCCTCTGCCGAAAGTTCCATCGAGAGCCTCCTCGACGGCCTCTTCGGCGATCTTCGTGCCACGAGCGGCGGCGCACGAAGGCGCGTCTTTTGGGAAGCAAACGGCTCACGCGGGGCTGGCGCCGCCATGGCGGCGGGGTGGCGACGCCGGCGGACCTATGCCTGGACCTGCGCTACGATGGCCCCGAGCAGGTGACCATGTCCGACCCTCGTTTTTCCCCGTCCTCCGAGGCCTCGTTCTCACGTCGCACCCTCCTCGGCGCCGCCGCGGCCTCTGCCGCGCTGCTCGGCGCCGAGCGAGCGCTCGCGCAGGGCTCCGGCATCGTCGCCCGGCCCCCCGCGGGCTTCGTGCCGCTCTCGATCCCGGGCAAGGTCGTGAAGGTCGCGAAGTCGAACGTGATGCAGCCGAACGGCCTCTGGCCGACCGAGGGCGCGGCGAAGCTCATGCTCGAGCGCGTGATGGCCGAGCTCACGGGCAAGAGTGATCTCGGCGCGGCCTTCGCGAAGTTCGTCCACAAGGACGACAAGGTCGCGATCAAGCCGAACGGCATCGCGGGTCAGAAGGGCTTCACGATGGCGACGAACCGCGAGCTCATCCTCGAGATCGTGCGAGGCGTGATGGCGGCGGGCGTGCCTGCTGGGAACATCATGATCTTCGAGCAGTACCCGAAGTTCCTCGAGGGCACGCGCATCTGGGACCGCAACAAGGGCCCGGACCCGGCGCTGCCCGCGGGCATCCTGACGGCGGTGCACGAGAACAAGGACGCGACGATGCCCGAGCGCAGCGTGATGGGCATCCCGACGAAGTTCGTCCGCCCGTTCACGGAGGCGACGGCGGTGATCAACATCGGGATGATCAAGGATCACTCGATCTGCGGCTTCACGGGCTGCCTGAAGAACATCACGCACGGCGCGACGATCAACCCGCACGCCTTCCACCAGCACAACGCGAGCCCGCAGATCGCGGAGCTCTACGCGCAGGACGTGGTGAAGAGCCGCGTGCGCCTGCACATCGTCGACGGCTTCAAGCTGATCTACGACGAGGGCCCGCTCGACAAGAACAAGAAGCGCCGCGTCCTGCACGAGGCGGTCTACGCGACGACGGACCCGGTCGCGATGGACACGCTCGGCTGGGGCATCATCGAGCAGTGGCGCAAGGACAACGGCCTGCCGACGCTGAAGGACGCAGGGCGGGAGCCGACGTACATCCGCATCGCGAGCGAGCTCGGGCTCGGCGTGTTCGACAAGAACCGGATCTCGCTGCGGGAAGTGACGATCTGAGCCTCCCTCCCTCCCCACGACGTGGAGAGGGAGGGTTGGGGTGGGTGAGGAGAGAGCGCGTCAGGCGGGGTTCATCGTGACCACCGGGGCGGCGCTCGCGACGGGCGCTTGCTCGGGCTCGCCTGTCTCGGGATTCACGTCTTCAGCGGCTCGGCGTGCGCGCAGGGCCTGACCGATCGCCTCGTTCTGCTGCACGATGGGCCCGAGCAGCGCCAGACGACAGGCCTGGTCCTCCGCCGACTCCGACGGATACCGGCCGACGATCATGGCCATGAGCTGAAGCATCCGGCGCTGCCCCTCGTTCCGCGCGGCCTTCACCTCGGCGAACGTGACCCGCTTCGGCAGCGGCAGCTCGAGCGCGGCGCGATATTGCTTCACCAGATCCGAGAGCCGCGCGACGTAACGCGAGAGCCCGAGATCCTGCACCGTGGCGACGCGCGCCGGATCTTCGAGCACGCCGAGGATCCGCTCCACCTCGCAGAGCTCCTCCACGAAGGGGAGCGAGGTCACGGCGAAGAGCCCGCGGGGAAAGATCTCCTCGAGCAACGCAGCGCCGCTCTTGGCGATGGGATCCCCCGGCGCGGACGCATCGACCTGCCGCTCCGCGGTATCACGAATGGCGCCGAGCACGCCGTCGATGGCGAGATCGATCGGCTTCGCCTCGGGGGCGAACGCCGGGGGCTTCTCCTCCTGCGCGGCCCACTTCGCCTCGAGGGTGCGCAGCTCCTTTTCGTGCTCGACGCACGAGGTCGCGAACGAGGCGATGTCGAGATCACCTGTGACGAGGGCAGCCTTGCGCACCTGCGCGACGGCGAAGTGGCGGCGACCGCGAGTCAACGTGTAGACATTGAAGAACGCAGCGAGCGAGGTATCCATGCAGAGCCTCCTTCGGGGCATGCCGGAAAATTCGGTCGGTGTGGTGGACGGAAAGCGGAGCGGTCGCGACGCAATCGGAGCAGCATTCCGGCGAAGGGGAGCGGGGACCGGCTTCGCTCGGGGTCGACCGGCAGCGAAGGGGAGCGGGGACCGGCTTCGCTCGGGGTCGACCGGCAGCGAAGGCGGGCGGGGACCGGCTTCGCTCGGGGTCGACCGGCGGCGAAGGCGGGCGGGGTCCGGCTTCGCTCGGAGATGGATGGCGCGCTGCTCAGGCCGCGTCCGCGTACCGGAGGATGGCAAGCCCTCAACCACCGCCACCACGCGCAGGACCGAGCGCGTCAGGACGCTTTACGCGTCTGCTGGGGCGCCGCGTCGACGCCGAGGCTCCGCATTTCCTTGCCGCAGCAGATGTCCGCGTGGGCCTTCGGCTCGCGCTCCGGGCAGTTGCAGGCTTTCGTGTACACGATCTCCGCACCACAATCGTCGCAACGAAGTCGCTCTCCGGCGGGATGGGACATGGCGAACCTCCTGTGTAACCGTGCATCGCGTCGCACCACGAAGGTGCGCGCCCCGGAGATCGCTGCAACGCCCGTACCCAGCCCCGTGAAGGACGCGAGCTGGCTCGTGTTTTACGCTCTCGAAGCTCACGGCGGCAGCGCGCGCCCCAGGAGCCGCCCCGCCCCGCAATCCTCGTTCGTTGGACATTCGATCCAGTAAACCCCCTCCTCATCCGCCACGAAATGGAAGCGCCCGGCCGGACGCGCCACGACCTCGGCCGCCTCCGCGTTCCACGCCGCGCCGCTCGCCCGGATCCGCGCGATTGCCCTCCCCCCGTCGGCCGTCTTCGCCCCGAAGTACACCCAGTCCCCCTGCACCTCGATCGGCGGGCGTGTCGCGAGCCTCCCGTCCGTCGCCGGATCCGCGAGGACGAGCTCGCCGCCGGGCAGGAGCGCCTCCACGGCGCCGCCCGCTCGCGGGACGCGGTGGAGCAACGTGCCGTCGTCCGCGAAAAAAAAGACGTATTCGCCGCCGACATCGAGGCTCGTCGCGCCATTCACGTCCGCGGCCAGCGTGACCGCCTCGGCCGAGGCGACGGGCTCGATCGTCATCACCGCGCCCGTACTGCTCTTTTCGCCGTCGACACACGAGTCGGGGACGTCGTCGCCCATCGCCGAGCGCGTGAAATAAAGACGACCGTCGTGCAGGCGCAGGTCGTGGAGGATGGGCGCGACGTCCCCCGGCGTGTAGGCCGGATCGACCCAGAGCGCCTCGTATTCGTCCGACCCACGCGCCACCCGGCCCACGAGCCCGTCGGCGAGCATGTAATAAAGAAATTCGTCCCCGAGCGCGAGCCCGGCGAGCCTCTCGAACTCGGGCTGCGCCCCGAGCACGCCGATGACCTCGGGATCACAATTCCTCGGATCACACCACGTCAAATTCGATACGTGGCACGTGCCCTCGTTCCCCTGCTGGGTCCAGGCGAGGTAATCACTCGCGACGACGGCCCACTCCACGCGCAGGCCCCCGACGTCGAGGAGAGGGACCGAGCAGCCCGGCTTCGGCAGGCGGCGGATGGAGCCGACGGCGGCCCATTCACGCACGACGATCGATTCGGCGTCGGAGGAGAGCGCCCCCATCACCACGTTCGGCTCGATCACGAGAGGCTCGCACGCCCCGCCGCCGCCCTCGCAAGGGAGGGCGGCGCAAATGGAAGCGGGCGGCGCAGGCGGGCGCGGATCCTCGGCGGAGCCACAACCCGAGACGAGCGCGACCCCAAAGACCAGCGGCGAGGCGCGGAACCACGAAAGAGTCATCGTCCCCGCCTCCACGCCCCGCCGGTCATTTCGACGCCGAGAGGGCGTCCCCGCGGAGCTGCACCACGGCGTCGCCCCGCTTCACCTCGATGATCCGCGCCTCCTCGCCGAGCGCGACGAACGTCACGACATCCCCGCGCTGGACGCGCTTGCCCTCCGCCGCCGGGATCGTGACCGGCTTGTGCCGCTCCGACTCGACCGTCACCGGACGGTAATTGCAGACCTCCTCGTATTCGAGCCGGCCGTCCCGGTGAATACGCGAGATCCGGTTCGTCGTCCGGCAATTGTAGGCCTCCCGCGACTCGCGGCGGTCCTTCTCGAACGTGAGCTTCACGCCGCCGCCGACGGATTGCACGTTCGCCACGGGATACGCGCCGCCGCGTGAGTATCCGCCGCGCTTCTCGTCGAGCGCCTTCGCATAATCCGGCAGGCGCAGCTCGACCCGGAAGAGCGCACCGCTCGGCCAGCGATACCCCGTCGTGCCGCCGGCCAGCGTCCGCGCCGTCTGCTCGTCGATGCCGTTCGATTTTGCCTTCTCGTACTTCTCGCGCGCGTCGCGCATCCGCTTCATCTCGGCATATTGCGCCGCCGTGACCGCCTGCACGAAGCCGCCGAGGTAGCTGCCCTCCTTCACGTGCATCTGCGACTCCACGATCGCGTCGAGCTTCTTGCCCTCCGCCACCGCGAGCAGCGCGAGCTCGCGCGTCGTGTGCGCCCAGAGCGGCCGGGTCCGGCATTCGAGCGCTCCGCATTTCGCGACGAACCTGCTCCGCAGATCGACGAACGCCGGGGCGAGCGCCGCGGCCGCCTCCGCGCTGCCGCGGGCCTTCTCGGACTTCGCGCCGAGCGCGTCGAGCTCGTCGTAAAGATCCGCGTACGCCTCGTGATGCTCGCTCCGGGACGCGTACACCTCGAGGGGGATCTTCACGTACACCGTCATCTCCTCGGGCGAGAGCCCCGCCGCGCGGGCACGCTGCGCCGCGCCGTCGTATTGCGCGAGGAACGTCGCCCGGGCCTCTGCGGGGACGGCGACACGCGAGAGCGCGGCCGTGAGGTCGTCGCGCTCGATGAGCGACGCATACAGGAGCACGAGGCCCTGCCAGCGCGCGTCCTTGTACCTCTTCTCGTGCTCGTAACGCGCCACGACCGCGTCGTTGCCGATGATCACCGCGCTGATCGCCGCCGAGACGATGTCGAGGTCGCGATCGTCGAGCGCGAGATACACCTTCTCGGGGTCGAGCGGCTTGATCTTGCTCCATTGCCGGATCTCGTGCCCGTGCGTCCCTCGCTTCGACTGCCGCGTGCACGTCGCGAGGAGGATCTGCGCCTCGGGCGACGGGTCCTCCTGGAGCGGGAACTTCCGGTCGTTGCGGTTGTAATCGCTGGACGGATCGTGCTCGTCGAGATCGTAATAAACGCGGGCGCATTCGTCGCCCTCGAACGTGGCGGCGCCGGCCGCCCCGCCGCCGCGGGTGCCGTTCAGGACCACGCAGCCGCTCGTCGCTCCGAGGATCCCGAGAAGGACCGCCGTCGCGCCGAGCAGGGCCCTCCGCGGGGCCCCCGCACCCTGGTGCATCGTCACGCTCATGGGCCCGGTAGAGCAGGGCTCGGGACGCGCGTCAAGGCGCGCGGCGCCCCGCGGCCGCGTCGCCCGGGCGGAACGAGCCGCTTGCCCTGCGCGCCCGGATCGCGCATTTCTGTTCCGCATGCCCAGCGCCAGCGGCACCAAGAAGTTCCTCGACCTGGGCCCCCTCGCGTTCGCCCAGACGCACTCCGTCGTGCCCGACGGCGGCCCCACGTTGAGCCAGGACACCGTGGCCACGCATTACCCGGGCGAGTCCCGCCACGAGATCAAGCCCGCGCATCGCGTGCGGAGGGCTCGCCTCGACAAGAATCACCTCGCCACGTCCGACAGGCACCTCGCCTACGTCCTCACCCAGCAGCCCCACGCGCCGGGCACGCCCGCAGGCGCGGACGAGTTTCTCACCTGGTACCTGCCCTGGAACGCCGGCGGCGGCCAGGTCAGCATGCCCATCCCCAGCGCCGACGCGCTCGGCCCCGACGCCGCGAATCCGCCGTACTTCTTCACCGTCGAGCTCACGGGCTGCTCCGTCTTCATTCGCGGCGAGCCCGAGAGCCCGGAGGTCTTCCACGCGGGCTCCACGACCACGACGTGGAAAGGCAGCGGCAGCACGCACTGGCGGACGCTCTTCGCGATGAGCCGGCCCGACACCTTCGCGAGCGGGCGCTTCGTGGAGGTCAACAAATTCGACTACATCGGCGGCGAGCGCCTCGGGGTGCCGTTCGCCTCGCCCGTCGTGCAGCGTTACATCCGCCACGTCACCGAGCACGAGGGGGGCCGCGACCCGAGCTTCAAGCTCATCGATTGCGGGGGAATCGGCTGCGTCTTCGGGTCGCGCGACGGCGCCGGCGCGTGGTCGTTTTACCTGCAGGAGAACGCGCGTGTCTTCTTTCGCCGCGCCACGACGGCCGGCCCCTACGTCGTCGCCAACCGCGTCCTGCGCGTGTCGCAAATTTACCCCCACCGCGCCGTGCTCACCACGAACGACCCGCCCAAGGCGCTCCCCTTCCCCTGAGCGCCCTCCGGCGACTTTGATGATCTCGCCCGCGGCGGGACCGGTTAGGATGCCGGCCAGCCATGCCGATCCTCGAACTCACGTTGTCCGGCGGTGCGCAGCTCACGGTGCACAACTTCTCCGTGCAGGAGGCCATCTCCGAGCTCTTCCACGTGAACGTCGTGGCGCGCGCGCAGCGGCCGGACATCGACCTCGAGGCCATCGTCGGAAAACCCGCCAGCTTGCGCATCGTGGCCGGGTGGACCTACGTGAAGGACCAGGGGACCCGGGCCTGGAAGGGCGTCTGCGGGTACATCGAGCAATCCCAGGCGCAGACCGAGGAGACCGGGCTCTCGACCTATTCCCTCCAGATCGTCCCCGACCTCTGGCTGCTCACCCAGCGCACGAACCACCGCATCTTCCAGCACCTCTCCATCCCCGACATCGCCGACGTCCTGCTCGACGAGTGGGGCCTCTCGCCCACCTGGCAGGTCGATCGCGGCCTCTACCCGAAGCTCGAGTTCAAGGTGCAGTACGGCGAGAGTGATTTCACCTTCCTCTCCCGCCTGCTCGAGGAGGCCGGCATAACGTTCTGGTTCTCGGACAAGGGCGGCGAGGGCTCACAGCTCATGCTCGGCGACAAGCTACACGCCGCCTCGCCGCGCCCGCCCATTCCCTTCGTCGACAACCCGAACCAGTCGGCGCAGCGCGAGTTCCTCTCGCTCGTCCGCCTCGGCCACGAGGTCCGCCCGGGCGCCCACGTGATGCGCGACCACGATTTCCGCAAGCCCGCCTTCCAGCTCCTCGGCGAGGCCCCGCCCGCCGCCGGGCCCGAAAGCCGATACGAGCAATACGCGTACATCCCGGGCTCGTTCCTCGTGGAGGGCACCATGGGCGGCGGGGGCACGCCGGTGGCGGACGACAAGGGCGTCGCGCGGCACGACGCGAACCACGGCACCGACCTCGCGACGCGCCGCCTGCAATCGCTGCGCGCCGACAAACGCCGCGTCATGTTTCAGACGAACACCCTCGACCTCTTCCCGGGCGCGCTCTTCACGATCGAGGACCACCTGCACCCGAGCCTCGCCTCGAGCCAGCGATTGCTCGTCACGGGGTTTTCGGTGGAGGGCGCGCCGGGCGACGAATGGACGATGAGCGGCACCGCGGTCTTCGCCGACCCTGCCGTGCCATATCGTCCGCGCATCAAGACCCCGCGCCCGCGGGTCTTCGGCGTGCAGAGCGCGACCGTGGTGGGCCCGCCGGGCCAGGAGATCCACACCGACGAGTTCGGCCGGGTGCGCGTGCAATTCCCCTGGGATCGCGAGGGCAAAAGCGACGACAACAGCTCCTGCTGGATGCGCGTCAGCCAGGGCTGGGCCGGCACGGCCTACGGGATGATCACCATTCCGCGTATCGGACAGGAGGTGCTCGTCACGTTCCTCGACGGTGATCCCGACCGGCCGATCATCACGGGGCGCGTCTACAACGCGATCGAGCAGGTGCCCTACAAGCTGCCGGACGACATGACCGTGAGCACGTGGAAGAGCCAATCGTCCCCGGCGACGGGCGGCTACAACGAGATCAAGTTCGACGACAAGGCCGGGAGCGAGCGCGTCTACGTGCAGGCGGAGCGGGATCTGCACAAGCTGGTCAAGAACGACGAGGTCCTGCGCACGCAGCACAACAAGCTCGAGACGGTGGACGGCACGTCGGACCTGGTGGTGAAGGGCGTACGCAAGCAGCTCATCGAATCGGCGGACCACCTGCACGTGAAAATGGACCAGAAGAGCCAGGTCGATGGTGGGGTTTCGTTGACGGTGCAGATGGGCAAGCAGGAGAAGGTGGGGACCGATTACGCGCTCGACGCGGGGCAGGAGATCCACCTCAAGGCGGGGATGACGCTGGTCCTGGAGGCGGGGCTCAGGCTCACCATCAAGGGCCCGGCCGGCTTCATCGATTTCCACCCCATGGGCATCGATATCGTGGGGCTCTTGGTCAACATCAACAGCGGGGGTTTTCCGGGCTTCGGCAAGGGCGCGTCGCCCGCGGCGCCCGAGGACGCCGTGGAAGCCGAGCCGCGGGACAGGCCGCCTGGCGCGCCGGGCGGGACGTCGGGACAAGGCGAGGGTTGAGCCATGCCCAAGGCTGCGCGTATCGACGACGAGCTGACCTGCGAGGTCCACGGCGCGGGGATCATCACCGAGGGAAGCCCGAGCGTGATCGTCGGCTTCCAGCCGGCCGCGCGGGTCGAGGACGAGATTCTTTGCCAGGAGGTGCCGAGCGAGATCGCGGAGGGCTGCCCGACGGTCTTCATCGGGGGCATGCCGGCCGCCCGCGTCGGTGATGTGGCCGTGGACGGCGCGGTGATCAGCACCGGCTTCGCCACCGTGAACATCGGCTCGACGCCACAAATCCAGGTGCTGCTCCTGGCCGCCGCGCTGGGATTGCCTTTTTGCGAGGAGTGCGACCCGGGAGGGCTCGCCGATCCCAGCGGGGAGCCATGAGGGCCGTCCTCTACATCGTCGCAGGCCCGTCTTCGGGGCAGCGGGTGCGGCTCGTCGCGGGAGAACCGTTGCGGGTCGGGCGCGGCGGGCGGGCGGATCTGATCGTCTCGCGCGACGAGCGGATGGCCCTCGACCATTTCGAGCTCACGTGGGACGGCGCCACGTGCCGATTGCGTGATCTGAGCCGGCAGGGGACGGAGCTCGACGGCAAACGCGTGGACGAGGCCGAGCTGAAGAATGGCGGGTGGATCGTCGCCGGCGGGACACGTTTCTTGTTCCGCGTCCGCACGGACGATCTGCGCGCGGAGCTGCCGCCGACGCCGCCCTTGCCTTTGCCTTCCCCGGAGCTCCTGGCGGCGCGCAGGGAGGCGCTCTCCTTGCTGTCGCGAGAGGAGCACCTCTTTGCCATTCTCGACGCGGCCCGGGATCGGCGGGTCGGCGCCTTGCTCCAGGCCTGCGACGACGAGTTTCGCTCGCTCTACGAGGGCCGGAAGGGGGATGTGCTGGCCGAGGTGGCGCCCTACCTCGTGCGTCTCCAGGCGGGCTCGCCATTGCTCCCGGTGCTGGTGGAGGACGGCTGGGGCGAGAGCTGGGGCGTGTATCTGACGAGCGAGCGGCCGTTCAAGGAGGTGCGTCGGCGATTGCGGCAGTCGCTGATGGTGCGGGACGAGGCGTCGGGGAAGCGGCTGTATTTCCGGTTTTATGATCCGCGCGTCCTGCGGGCCTTCTGGCCGACGTGTACGCCGCGGCGGCGGAGCGAGATCCTGGGGACGGAGATCGTATCACTTCTCGTCGAGGGCACGGCGGGCGAGGTGCTGCGATTCTCTCGGCAGGGATGACGACGAAGAGATCGCCGCGGCAAGGACCCTTCACCCCTCCGGCAACCGCACCACCCGCCCCAGCGCCACCACGCGGAGCACGATCGGCAGCTTCTCCTCCGGGTCCACCGCGAAATGGACCTCGACCAGCATCCGCACCGGGAAACGCGAGAACAGCGGGAGCTCTTCGGCGATCTCCGCCGGCAAATACACCACCATCGGCTGCCGCTCGCCCGGCACGTGCAAGAGCGCGCGCAGGTGCCAGCCGCCCAGCAGCCGGCGCCGCTGGTAATGCCGCCCCTCGGCGAGCGAACGCGCGACCAGCTTGGCGAGGTCGTCGCCCGCGAGCGCGTGTGACGTCATCGCGAACTTGTCGAAGATCTTGCCGGTCATACGCTCCGCGAGCACCCGCGCGTTCTCGTACCCCGGCGAGCCGATGAAATCGTCGGCCTCCCGCACGGCGGCGGTGAGCGCCTCGTGGCCCTGCGCGAAGGGCATCGCCGTCGCCTTCGTTGTCCGCAGCGCCTCCACCTCGTCGAAGGGCAACACGAGATCCCCTTCGCACAGCTCGATCGGCGCCACGGTGTGCCCCCGCCTCTTCGCCGTCCGCACCGCCAGGTCGAGCAGGCCCTCGAAGCCCATCGGCGCGGCCCGATCGAGGATCACGTGCGCCTGCGCTCGCTCCTGGATCGCCGCCGGATCCCTCGACAGCGCCGGATCGTCCGTCTCGGGATCGACGGGCTCCTCCTCCAGCGCGTCGAGGATCGGCTGCCACCCGCGCTTGCGCACGACGCGCGGCATGCTCGGCCGATCGAGCCACACGAGCACGAGCACGTCTCCTCGATCCGCGCCTCGATACGTCGCGTCCGCGACCGTGAAGCCCGGCGCCTCGACCGGAGCCGCCGCCGCGCTCGCCGTCGCGACCGCGACCGGCAGCCCGCCCTCGACCACGGCCTCGCCGATGGTCTTTCGAGCAGCAACGAATCCCTCGCGCGCGTGCGCCGCCGTCCCCGGCGCGTCGGGCGACGGCACCTGCGGCACCCCGCTCGCCCACGGGCTCGCCTCCGGCGCGGGCTCGGGCGCGGGCGTCGCGAAGATCAACGCAGGCGGCGTCGGGCCTTGTGTGCTCGGGCTCTGCGTCGTCGTCGCGGCGAACGGAAGCGCTGCCGCGGGCGAAGGCGCGTCCACGCGCTCGATCGCCACCGTGCCCTCCGAAGGAGGCCGATCGAGCAGAGCACGCGGCGGAGGGGACGCAGGCGCGAAGCTCGCCACCACGCCCGCCGCGCTCGCCTTGAAGGGCAACGTGTCCTCCGACGGCGCTCGCTCCTCGCCGAGGAACGTCGTCTTTCCCATCTCCTCGCGTGGCGCGGGCTCCTTGCTCGCGTGCTCCAGGCTCACGGTCACGCGCCCCTCTTCCTGCGCGCTCCGCAGCGGGATCTGCGCCCGCCACGTCAACGTGCAGACCGCGCGCTCCGTGTCGATCACCAGCGTATCGGCGCGCATCGTGATCACGCGTGGCCCGCCCTCTCGACCCGCGAGCACGGCCTTCGGCCGCAGGCCCGGCAGGCTCGTGACGAGGTGCGCGTGTTTCGGGTGCAGGTTGTCGAGCACGATGCGCTCGTTGTCGCGCAACACGTCCACCTGCTGATCGGGCGGCGCGATCTGAAAAAACGCGAGCTCGACGTCCTCCGGCGCCGGCGCGCGCGAGAGCTCCGCGGGTGTCCATCGACCTGCGTGACGACCGAGCTTCTGCTGTCGCGACGGCCAGCGCGCCGCGAGCGGGCCGAAGCCGATCGGCGTGAGCAGATCCCCGGGCCCGCTCACCACCTTGTCGAGCGGCTGCAGGTTGGGGACGGCGACGCGGCCCTGCCGATCCCGCGCGTCGGGCCGCATGCCCGCGGGGTTCCAGGTGTCCGGCCCTCCGCCCGCGCGCTCGTAACGCAACGACATGCGCGTGATCCGCGGCCCCTCTTGCAGCGCGCCGTCGAGCGAGAACGACCTGTCGCAGAAGACCTCGATCGACTTGTCGACGTCACCGACGAGCATCCGCGCCACGAACGCGCGTGTCGGTTGCGCCTCGGGCGCGAAGGCCATGCCCACGAGCACCACGTCGGCGCGTTGCTTGAGCGGGGCCATGTCGCTCGCGGCGCGCAGGCTACGTGACTCGTCGTCGTCCCAGTGCTCGTCCTGCTCGACGATCGGGTCTTGCTCCGGCGCGAGCTGCGCCTCGGTGGGCACGAGCAAAAACGTCGCCTTGCAGACGACCGTGAGCGCCCACGTGCCGGGCCGCGATTGCCAGAGGAGCGAGGCGACGGGGAGCGGTCCCGCGGAGATCACGTCCATGACTGGACGACGATATCACCCCGCTCGCAGGACGAGCACGACGGCGACGACGACGACGAGCACCACGACCGCGACCACGAGAAACCCGACGAGCCCGCGTGAGCTCTCGCGTGGCGCGACGGGGCTCGTCACGACGGGGCTCGGAGCGACGGGGGCAGGCTTCGGGATCACCACGGTCGTGCCTTGCAGCGGTGTCTCCTGCGCGGGCAGCGTGGGCGCCGCGAGCAACACGCGCAGCTCGCGTTTCATCGTGGCGGCGTCCGACATCGACACCTCGCCGAACGCTTGTTTCGCGGCCTGCGCGAGGGCCGCGCCTTCTTTTGTCCCCTCGACGATCGAGGGCGGCCGTGGCGGCGGCGCGACGCCTTGCAGGCGGTGGATCCGCTCGACCGAGATGCGCCCCTCTTCCGAGGCGAAGGGCAGGAGCAGCCGCGCGAGCTCGGCGACGGTTTGTGGCCTGTCGCTGGGCTTCTTCTCGAGGCATTGCAACACGACGGCCTCGAGCCCGGCGGGGATCTCGGCCCTCTGCCAGCGCGGCGGCGAGGGAGGATCGCTGCCGATCATCACGAAGAGCGCGTGCGTCGCGTCGGCCTCGAAGGGGCGCTTGCCGGTGAGGATCTGGTACAGGATGACGCCGAGGGACCAGACGTCGGTGCGCGCGTCGAGCCCCTTGAGGCCACGGATCTGCTCGGGCGACATGTAAAATGGCGAGCCGATGATCACGTTCGACTGGGTGAGGCTCGTGTAGAGCGAGTCGCTCTTCATGCCCTTGGCGAGGCCAAAATCGAGCACCTTCACGAGGGGCGAGCCGTCGGGTCGCGTGGTGACGAAGATGTTCGCGGGCTTGAGGTCGCGATGCACGATGCCGAGCACGTGCGCCTCGGCGATGGCCTCGGAGGCTTGGAGGATGGCGTCGACGGCCTCGGTGATGGGCAGCGGCCCGCGCTCTTTCAGGACCTCGTGCAGGTCCGCGCCGGTGAGCAGCTCCATGACCATGTACGGCAAGCCCGACGCGAGCGTGCCGAGGTCCATGACCCGCGCGACGTGTTCGCTCTGGATCGACACGGCGGCGCGCGCCTCGCGCAGGAAACGCTCGACGGCGTCGCCTTGCTTGGTGGCCTCGGGCAGGAGGATCTTGATGGCCACGCGTTGTGGCAGCGTCGTGTGCTGGGCCTCGACCACGATCCCCATGCCGCCTTTGCCGATCACGCGCTCGACGCGGTACTTGTCCGCGATGACGTCACCCGGCTCGGCGGGGCTCTTGGGGACGCTCTCCGTGGTCATGCGCGGGATCTCGCGCCCGCGACCCTACCACACGGTTCGCCGGAGATGCGTACGGTCACGGGGGCGCTTCTGACCGCTCGCCTCGCTCGAGCAGGGTGAACAGATCGGCCCGAGCGCCAACGGCTCCGATGAGCTCGCGGCGCAACCGCTCCTGCGTGACGATCCGATGACCACCCTTCGACACGCGGAAATCGGGCAGCTCCTCGACCAGGCAAGCCAGGAGGCGACGCGGCCCTGACCAGGGCCTCACGAGGACCGTATCTGCGTGAGGTGCGTCATCGACGAGGCCTGCGGATGCCAAAGCGGCGAGGGGCATCGTGTCTCGCAGGTAGACCTGGACGTCTCCGCCCGGCAGGAACCCGAAGCCGTATGCGAGCCGCATGGCGGTATCGAGCGCGAACACACCTTGGTCGCGCAGGGCGTCGATCACGGTCTGGGGATCGGAGCGCAGCCGTCGCGCGACGACCTCGCCTTCACGGTGGAAGACGATGGGGACGATCGAAACCATTCGGCGAAAGATGGGCCCGGCGACCTCCCGCGCGAGGCGCTTCTTGTGAAGCAACCGGAGGTCGCGGCGCCTCTCGGCGAGGCGTTGCTCGGCGGTCAACGCGCGGCGAAGTTCAGGCATGGAGGTCCTCGAGGAGGTGCAGGAGACGCGCGAGGCCGAGCTCTGCCTGGCGGAGCGCCGAGGCATACCCCTCGGCCCCTGCATCCGAGAAGGTCGGATCGCGGCCGAGCGCGATCGCCGCGTCCTGGGCACCTGCGCGCACGTCGTCGAGACGCACGTCGTCCATGCGGCCGAGGAGGCGCGTGAGCTCGGCCTCGAAAGGAGGGTCGCCGGCGTGCTCTGCGATCACGAGCAGCGCCTGAAGCTTGTCCTTCGTGCCCTTGTGGGCGCGCTCGGTGAGGAGCTTCGAGGCCACGAAGCCGGCGGGTGACAGAGCTCTGCCTCCCTCCGGGAGGGCTATCGTGGCGTCGAGCTCTCCCACGATGCGTGAGATGTCCTCGAACACCATCACGCGCAGGCTACCCGCGCCGCCGATGTGATCCCCCTCTTCGGGCTCGCCGTGGCCGAGCAGATCGAAGGTCACGCCGTCCGCGCTCACGAAGGTGGCGGTGCCGTGCTCGTGCTCGAAGCCCTGCGCGGCGAGCGCGGCGACGATGGCGTCGCCATGCGCCGCCGCGAGTGGCTCGGGGATGGAGATATCGACGTCCTCCGTCAACGCCGGAACCTGGGTCTCGAAGCCGAAGAGGCCGGAGGAGCCGACGAGGACAGCCGCACCTCCGATCGGCGTACGGCCGAGCGCAGCGAGGACGCGGAGGGCGGTGGCACGATCGGTCACGGGGGAAATGTAGCGCAGGCTGGCCGTGGGGAGGAGGACCCCGAGGCGTGAGGCGAGGTCAACGTGCGTTCACGCTCGCTCGATGGTTGACGGGATTTTCTGATCAAAATGCGTGCGCGCAATGGGCTACCTTATCCCCCATGACCCGGCCGGACGTGTTCACCGTCGATCCCGAGGACCCGCGCGCTCCTCCGCAGGAGGTCTGGGAAAAGCGCATCGAACACGACCGGAACGTCGCGCTCTACGCCGAGCTCGGCATCCCGGAGTATTTCGTCTTCGATCGCGGCCGGCTGAACCTTCGGGGCCATCGGCTGCCTTCGCCGGGGGCGCGCGCGTATCAGCCCATCGTGCCACAGGGGGGTCGTTATGCGTCCGCGATGCTGGGGCTCGAGTTGATGCTCGTGGAGGGCCGCTTGCGCTTCGTGGTCGGCGGCACGCCGCTTTTGGAATCGGAGGAGATCATCGGCCAGCTCGAGACGATGGTGGACGGCCTCGTGCAACGGCGCGAGGAGGACGAACGCGCGCTCGAAGAGGCCCGGCGGCAGCTCAGGGAGGAGCGCAAGCGGGTCGAGGAGGAGCGCAAGCGCGCCGACGAAGCCGAACGTCGCGCGGCTGCGCTGCAGGCGGAGATCGATCAACTCCGCAACGGCAAGCCGTAACGCGCGACCTCGTCCTCGACGACCGTGACCTCGTCCTCGACGACCGTGACCTCGTCCTCGACGTCCGTGACCTCGTCCTCGACGACCGCGACCTCGTCCTCGACGACCGTGACCTCGTCCTCGACGACCGTGACCTCGTCCTCGACGTCCGTGACCTCGTCCTCGACGTCCGTGACCTCGTCCTCGACGTCCGTGACCTCGTCCTCGACGTCCCCGACCTCGTCCTCGACGTCCACGACCTCGTCCTCGACGTCCGCGACCTCGTCCTCGACGACCGCGACCTCGTCCTCGACGACCGTGACCTCGTCCTCGACGACCGTGACCTCGTCCTCGACGTCCCCGAGCTCGCCCTCGCCCTCCGCGATCTCGCCCTCGCGCTGCGTGGTCTCGTCGTGACCTCCGTCTACCTGCTACCTTCTCTGCTCGTCCTTCCGGAGGGGCTCGCCCATGCTGCTGCCGCGTCTGCTTCCTCTCTTGGCTCTACTCCTCGCTGCCGGCGGATGCGCCTCGCAGCAGCAGACCAACACCCAGCCCCCCGGCGCGCCGCCCAACCCCAAGACCGTCACCCGCGAGAAGCCCGGCGGCGACGCCGACGATCCCGAGATCGCCGCCCTCACCCGCCTCACCGCCGAGCCCTGGGGGCATCGCAAGGACTTCTGGAACACCCTCCACGTCCCCCTCGTCGACTGGAAAAACTGGCGCAGGGTCCGCATCTTCGGACACCCCACCCGCGCCTCGTACCGCTACGGCGACGACCACTTCGCCGTCGCCTCCATCTGGTACACCACCATCGAAGGCCCCAACGAGCCCGAGGCCTGCATCGCCAAGTTCATCGACATGGCCACGCCCATCGCCGACGCCAACGGCGTCCGCATCGGCGAACGACAACGCGTCCGCATGACCCAGAGCGTCGGCGCCGAGGTCCGACCCCTGATCGTCGACCTCGTCGAAGGCAGGCTCGACAGCTTGCTCGGCCGCGACGATTACGTCGGCGCCATCGCCGCCTACCAATCCTTCCCCGGCACCTGCCTCGTCCAGGGTTTCGCCGTCGTCGCCACCGAGCACCGCGCCATCGCCACGAAGGTGCGCGATCGCTGGGTCGCCGAGGGCGCGAGCCAGCTCGTCTGGGAGCGCCACGTCAAACAAGCCCCCGAGCCGCTCACGCGCTGAATCCGCGTTTCACGCGAATTGCGCGACGACCCGCGCCACCACGTACGTCAACAGCGACACCACCCAGAGCGCCGCGCCTCTCCGGAGCCCGCGTCGATATCCCCAGATCGGCGCGAGCGGCGGGCAAAAGAGCGCGATCACCCCGCGCAGGCGCGAGCTCTCGTGGCGAAAGAGCCTCGCCGCGAGCCACACGTGCGTGGTCACGAACGCGGCGAACCCCACGACGAGGAGGACGACGACGGCAACGTCCTTGCCGGACACGCGCCGAGCCTAGCGCGCCTCGCCGCGCCTCGCCTCGACTTCGCGGTCAGCCTGCGCCCTTTCCCACGAACCGCCCCCGAACACCACGATCGATCCCGCGTGTGAGCTCTGTCCCCGTTCCAATTTCACGCTAAGCTCGGCGCGTGACGAGAAGCCTCATCCCCGTCCGAGACACAGATCGTCCCTCCTCTCCTCGATCTTCGCTCCTCGACCGGCTCCTCCCGGGCTCACGCGTCGTGCCCGCGGGCCTCGCCCTCGGCGTGATCACGAGCGCCCTCGTGGGCGTCGGCGTCGCCGAGGCCATCACGGACCCGCCGGATACGTTGCCCGTCTCCGAGGTCAAACCCGGCATGAAGGGCTACGGCCTCACCGTGTTCTCAGGGACGAACCCCGAGCGCTTCGACGTGGAGATCATCTCCACGCTCCGCAATTTCCGGCCAAACCAGGATCTGATCCTGATCAAGACGCCGAACCACCCGCGCCTCGAGGTCGCCCGCACCGTCGGCGGCATGAGCGGCAGCCCCATCTACCTCAATGGCAAGATGATCGGCGCCTACGCGTACGGCTGGCTCTTCGGCGTCGAGCCCATCGCCGGCGTCACGCCCATCAAGTCGATGCTCGACGAGATGGCCCGCCCCATCCCCAAGGCCATCGTGCCGCTGCCCGGACGCAGCCCCCTGCCCTCGGCCGAGGACGAAGGAAAGGTCAAGCGCGACAAACACGCGCGCGCCTTCCGCGGCGCCCCCGAGGGGTACGACCTCCATGGGCACGCCACGCAGCTCGCCTCACGCGCGGCCAGCATGCTCGCGCCGCCCGAGGGCAGCTCGCTCGCGCGCGCGTCCACGCCCATCATGCTCGGCGGCCTCTCGGGCACGTCGCTCCGCATCGCGCAGAACATCCTCGGGCCCATGGGCCTCGAGCCGCTCCAGGCCGGCGGCGGCTCGTCGACGAAGCCCGCGCCCGACGCGCCCACGAAGTTCGTCGACGGCGGCGCGATCGGCGTCGAGATGATCCGCGGCGACATGTCCGCGATGGGCCTCGGCACGGTCACGCGCGTGAGCGGCGACAAGCTCGTCGCCTTCGGTCACCCCATGCTCGGCGGCGGCGTCGAGGCCCTGCCCACGGCCGTCGCGCGCGTGCACTGGATCATGGCGAGCCAGAACCGGAGCTTCAAGATCGGCGAGGCCGTGCGCTCCGTCGGCGCGCTCGTCAACGATCGCCAGGCCGCCATCGTCGTCGACGCGGGCGTGAAGGCGCCCGTCTTCCCGATGAAGGTCACCATCCAGGCGCCGGGCATCCCGAAGCCGACGTGGAACATGGAGATCGCGCACGACCAATTCCTCTCGCCCACGTTCGTGGCGATGGCGATCGGCAACGCGTTCGAGACCTCGGCCTCCGAGCGCAACGACCTCACCTACCGCGCCACGAGCAAGCTCAAGATCGGCCGCTGGGGCACGATCACGCTGACGGACTTCGGCGCCGGCAGCGGCAACCCGCCCGGCCCCGAGGACTTCGTGCGTGGCCGCCTCGTGCGCGCGGTCGGCTCGCTCCTCAACAACCCCTGGGAGAAGGTGACCATCGAGGGCGTCGAGACCGAGGTGCGCGTCTCCTACGAGCGCGAGGTCGTCACGCTGCGCGGCGCCAAGGTCCTCGAGGCCGAGATCGACGCGGGCTCGAAGGTGCGCATCCAGCTCGAGCTGCAGCGCTTCCAGGGCAAGACCGAGACGAAGATCATCGAGGTCGACGTGCCCAAGGAGCTCGCGGGCCGCGACGTCGAGATCGAGCTCGCCCCCGGCTACGAGGTCGAGCGCCCGCTGCCCTCGCCCGAGACCGTGGCGCAGCTCGTCGCGAACCTGCCGAACCAGACCTTCGATCCGGAGAGCATCGTCGCCTCGTTCCGGCTGCGCGAGAACGGCGCCTCCTACAAGGGCAAGCTCGCCTCGCGCCTGCCCGCCGGCGCCCTCGACACACTCCGATCGAGCACCGACTCCGACATGCCCGAGATGTTCGTCGCGCAGGTGCAGACCGCCGTGCCGCTGAAGCAGTTCATGGTCGGTCGCGACACCGTGCGCGTGAAAGTCCGTGACGTCCTTCGCTGAACCTCCCTCCCTCCTCCGCCCGAAGAAAGCTCCTCGCATGACACGCCTCTCCCCCGGAAAGCTCGCGCGCCTCGGCATCGGCGCGCTCGTCCTCGCCGCCGCCGTCGTCCCCGCGCAGACGGCCCGCGCCGTCGGCACCCGCACCTTCCAGCTCGACACGATCGAAGAGCTCAAGGGCGGCGACCTGACGGGCGTCAGCGTCGACTCCAACGGCAACGTGCGCGCGGGCCTCACGCTCGGCTCGATCCCCGTGCAGGACGCGAGCAGCGTGTGGAGCTCCGTCGTGCTGCCCGACGGCTCGGTGCTGCTCGGCACCGGCAGCGACGGCAAGATCTTCAAGGTCACGGGCGGCAAGGCCACGCTCGTCGCGACGACGGGCGGGATGGCCGTGAGCTCGATGGTCGTCGCCTGGAACGGCGACGTCATCGCAGGCACGTTCCCCGACGGCAAGCTCTACCGCTTGCCCGCGGGCGGCGGCAACGGCGGCCCCGCGGCGGCGTTTGGTGATCTGCCGGGCGCGGAGGACGTCTGGGCGCTCGCGTTCGACACGAAGAACAAGGCGCTCTACGTGGCGACCGGCGCCGAGGGCAAGGTCTTCCGCGTCGATCAAGCGGGCAAGGCGCAGGTCCACTTCGACAGCGACGAGGCGCACATCGTCTCGCTCGCGGTCGCCGACGACGGCGCGCTCTACGCGGGCTCGAACGGCAAGGGCCTGCTCTACAAGATCACGGGCCCGGGCCGCGCGACGGTCGCGTACGACTTCGACGCCGACGAGGTGAAGGCGATCGCGTTCAACAAGAGCGGCTCGATGTTCGTGGTCGCGAACAAGATGACCGAGAGCTTCGCGCCGCCGAAGCGCAACAAGGCCGGCCCCGCCGCCCCGCAGTCGACGAAGCCCGGCAAGCCCGGCAAGGGCGCGCTCTACCGCTTCGGCAAGGACGGCATCGCCGAGCAGCTCCTCACGGACAACGAGTCGCACTACGTCTCGCTCGCGGTCGACGACGCGGGCGCGCCGTACGTCGGCACGGGCGCCGAGGGCCGCATCTACACGGTGGACGACGCGCACGTCGCGAGCCTCGTGGCCGACACGGACGAGCGCCAGATCGGCGCCATCGTGGTGAGCGGCAAGCAGCGCTTCCTCGCGACCACCGACCCCGTGGTGTTCCGCGAGATCAAGGGCACGGGCGGCGCCGACGCCGTGTGGACGAGCAAGGTGCTCGACGCGGGCCTGCGCGCGACGTTCGGGCGCCTCGCGTGGCGCTCGGAGGGTCAGCTCGAGCTCTCCACGCGCAGCGGCAACACCGAGACGCCCGACGCGACGTGGAGCGCGTGGTCGGCGGGCCTCGGCGCGCCCGGCGACGTCCAGAGCCCGCCGGGCCGTTACGTGCAGATCCGCGCGCGATGGAGCCGCGACCCGAAGGCCGTGCTGCGCGAGGTCACGCTCTACTTCGTCACCGACAACGCGCGCGCGGTCGTCACGTCGATCGACGCGACGGCGAAGAACAGCAGCAAGAACAGCGGCAAGACGGGCATGGTCTCCTCGGGCGGCGAGGCGCCGAAGCCGTCGAGCTCGCTCAAGCTCACGTGGAAGGTCGACAACCCCGACCAGGACGAGCTACGTTACCGCGTCTCCTACCGCCTCGAAGGCCAGAGCACGTGGCGCAGCGTGCAGAAGCCGGGCGAGAAGCTCACGCGGCCCGAGCTCGACTGGGACACGACCGGCCTGCCCGAGGGCCCCTACCGCATCCTCGTCGAGGCGACGGACGAGCTCGCGAACCCGCCCGACCGCGTGCAGAAGCACTCGCTCGAGTCGGCCACGGTCCTCGTCGACAACACGCCGCCCGTCTACAAGGCCCTCGCGATGCAAGGCCGCAAGCTCAAGGGCGAGGTCGTCGACGGGCTCGGCCCCATCGCCCGCATCGAGGTCTCGATCGCCGGCTCCGACGAGTGGCGCCCGCTCTTCCCGAGCGACGGCGTGCTCGACGAGCCCGCGGAGGCCTTCGACGTCGACGTCAGCTCCATCGTGCCGCCCGGGGCGCACATCGTGGCCGTCCGCGTCTACGACAGCGCGGGCAACGTGGTCACGCGCGACGTCGAAGCGAAGTAACCTCACCCCAGCCCCTCTCCTCTCCCTCGCGGGAGAGGGGAGGTGCGGCTGTGCCCTTCACACATCAGGCCACGACACGGACGTCATGCCTGGCGCGGGAGCCAGGATCTTGGCGCGTCGTCTCCGTGCGGAAGCGGCGAGCGGCACGGGACGTGAATGAGCCGCGGTGATAAACTCGGGCGTTCCATCACGCGCTCGACCCCTTCTTATGGCCTCCACCATGAAGCGCTTCCTCACCTCGCTTTCCCTCCTCTCCTCGCTCGCGGCTGCGTCTGTCCTCGGCGGCGCATGCAGCATGCAGTTCGAGACCGCTTCGCTGGCGTCCGATCGCGGGGGCGACAACTTCGCAGGCACGGGCCCGGAGGTCGAACCGCCCCCCACGGGCGGCGGCGCGGGCGGGAACACGGGCGACATCACGTTCCCCTCGCCGAACCCGGCGCCCGACGGCAACACGTCGTACACCGAGCTCTGCGGCGCCGGCTGCATGTCGGGCGAGAGCGCGCTCGGATGCAGCGTCGCGATGAACCCCGAGGACGGCGCGCCCCTCGTGTCGTGTCAGATCGTGCCGACCCCGAACGGCGCGTCGGCCCAGTGTTTGACGCCGGGCTTCTCGCAGACCGGCGACCCGTGCACACGCGCGAGCGACTGCGTGCAGGGGCACGGCTGCGCGCTCACGGGCTCGAGCGTCGGCTCGTGCAGGCCCTACTGCTGCGGCGCGGTCGCGGCCTGCCCCGAGGACACGTACTGCGCGCCCGCGCCGATGGCCGACGACACGCTGAACGCCGCGCCGCTCGCCATCCCCGTGTGTATCCCCGCGACGGAGTGCACGCTGCTCGACGACACCTCGTGCCCCGCAGGCCAGACGTGCACGCTCGTGCGCGAGGACGGCACGACGAGCTGCGTCGATCCGGGCGCGGGTTACCTCGACGATCCGTGCCCCTGCGCCGCGGGTTACCTCTGCGTGGCCGCGTTCAAGAAGTGCCTCGCGCTCTGCCACACGGGCGGGAGCGACTGCCCCGACGGCATGTTCTGCCAGGGCGGCGCCGACAGCTTCCCCGACGGCATCGGCGTCTGCGTGAAGTAGTGTGATCGAAGCGGCCTGGGCGGAGCGCCCCGCGCGAACGCGTGGCATCCTCCGTCCGTGCAGCGCTCCCTCCTCCAGTACGCGATCTTCCTCGGCGTCTTCGCCCTGCTCGTCGGCGCGGTCCACTACTACCTCTGGCACCGCATGTTGCGCGCGCCGGCGCTGCACGCGCGCGTGCAGACCTGGGGCAAGCGCCTGCTCGTCGGGCTCGGCGTCGCGCTGCCCGTGGCGCTGATCTTCGGGCGGACCTTGCCGCGCTCGTTGTCCGCGCTGCTCTCGTTCGTCGTGTACTCGTGGATGGGGATCGCCGCGCTGCTCGCCTCGGCGCTGCTCCTCAGCGAGCCCATGCGCGCCGCGGTGCACGCGCTCTCGAAGTTCTCGGCGCGCCCGCTCGACGAGGCGCGGCGCATGTTCCTCTCGCGCACGATCGCCGGTTCGGCCGGGATGATCACGTTTGGCCTCGCGGGCTCGGGCGCGGCGGAGGCGCTCGGCGAGGTCGCGGTGCGCAAGGTGCCGGTCGCGCTGCGCAGGTTGCCGAAGGAGATGTCGGCCTTCCGCATCGTGCAGCTCACGGACGTGCACATCGGCCCGATGATCGGGCGCGCGTGGCTCGCGGAGATCGTCGGCCGCGTGAACGCGCTCGATCCTCACGTCGTCGTCATCACGGGGGACCTCGTCGACGGCTCGGTCGAGGCGCTGCGCGAGCACGTCGCGCCGCTCGGGGATCTACGCGCGAAGTACGGCGTCTACTTCGTCACGGGCAACCACGAGTACTACTCGGGCGTGGGGCCGTGGATGGAGGAGCTCGCGCGGATCGGCGTGCGCGTGCTGCACAACGAGCGCGTGACGATCGGCGAGGGCGCGGCGAGCTTCGACCTCGCGGGCGTCGACGACTGGACGGGCGGCTCGTACGCGAAGGGCCACGGCCCCGACCTCGCGAAGGCGCTCGCCGGCCGTGATCCGAGCCGCGAGCTCGTCCTGCTCGCGCACCAGCCGCGCCAGATCTTCGAGGCCGCCGCGGCGGGCGTGGGCCTGCAGATCAGCGGCCACACGCACGGCGGGCAGATCTTCCCCGCGACGATGCTCGTGCGCCTGCAGCAGCCCTTCGTCGCGGGCCTCGACAAGCTCGGCGACACGCAGATCTACGTCAGCCGCGGGACGGGCTACTGGGGCCCGCCGATGCGCGTGGGCGCGCCCGCGGAGATCACGCTCCTCGAGCTATCGTCCGCCGCAGCAGGCTGAAGATACGCGCCCCGAGCTCGGGCGCGCGGAAGGGCTTGACCACGTAGTCGTCAGCGCCGCTCGCGAACGCCTCGACCATGTCCTGGCTCGACGCGTTCGCCGTCAAGAACAGGACCGGCAAGCTCACGTTGAGCTCGCGCCGGATCAGCCGACAGAGCTCGATGCCCGTCATCTTCGGCAGGTTCCAGTCGAGTACGAGCAGGTCGAAGCGCTCGCGCTGCACGGTCTCGAGCGCCTCCTCGGCGCTCGTGCGTGTCGTGACCACGAGGCCCACGGCTTCGAGCATCGCGCTCACCACGTCGCGGATGTCGGGGTCGTCGTCGACGACGAGGATCTGCGCGCCTTCGCCGCCCTTCGGGGGCCACGAGCGCGGCAGGCTCGGCGGCAGCTCGATCTCCGGCTGCGAGGCGCGCAGGGGCGGCGGCCGCGACGAGGGGCGATGGAACGCCTCGATCGCCGCGAAGTCCGAGAGCCTGCGCCAGTCACGAGGTTCGAACGCGAGAAGGGGACCCTCCGGGCCGATCGAGGCGCGCGCCGCCGCGGACGTGGCCCGTCTCTCCGGACCGACGTCGAAGATGGCGAGCACCCACTCGCCGTCTTCCACCGATTCGCCGGAAGGAAGGCCGAGCTCGAGCTCGGAGTCCCCCGCCGAACCGATCATCTGCTCGAACTGCCGAGGGTCGGGAAACCGATAGCAGATGCTCCGCACGCGCACACGCTACACCCAGTCGGGCGACAGAGCTACGGGGCTAGCGCGCCGCGGTACGTCCGACTAAGCTCGCGCCGCGATGGCCCTACTGCGATGGTCGCCACTCCTCTTGGCCCTCCTCGGGAGCGGCGGCGCCTGTCATGGTTCGTCCGAGCGGACGGATTCGAAAACGGCTCCCTCCGCGACGCCCGATCCGAGCATCCCGGGCATCGACCTCGGCCAGCTCACGGCCCGGGAGAAACGCGACTGGCAGGCGCAGGTCACGACGCTGCTCGCCCCCTGCCCCGAGACCCCGGTCCCGATCAGCCAGTGCGTCCAGGAGAACCGGGCCTGCAAGGCGTGCCTGCCCGCGGCGAAGTTCCTGCTGAAGCAGGTGCAAGCCGGGCGTAGCAAGTCCGAGCGCGAGGAAGCGTACAAGGCTCGCTTCGATCCCAAAAAAGTGCGGACGCTCGTGACCGACGGCTCTCCCGAGCTCGGTCCTCCCGACGCGCCCGTGACCCTCGTGGAGTGGGCCGACTTCGAGTGCCCCGCGTGCCGCGCGTTTTACCCGGTGGTCGACGACCTCGTGAAGCGATTCCCGGGCCAGGTCCGCGCGGTCTACAAGTTCTACCCGCTCGCCATCCATCCCCACGGGGAGATCTCCGCGCGCGCGGCGAACGCGGCGTTCAAGCAGGGCAAGTTCTGGGAGATGCACCATCTCCTCTTCGACAACCAGGACAGACTCGAGCAGTCCGACCTCGAGAGCTACGCGAAGAAGCTCGAGCTCGACCTCGGGAAGTTCCGCGCCGAGATGGGCTCGGACGACACGGTCAGCCGCATCGAGAAGGACAAGAAGCAGGCCGACGGCGTGGGCCTCGACGGCACGCCCACGGTCTTCATCAACGGCCGCGAGGTCGACCTCGGCAAACTCACGGATCTCTACGGCGACCTCGAGGAGTGGATCCAGCTCGACCTCGAGCTGCTCGGCATCAAGCCCGCGCCGGCGCCCGCGAAGCCCGCGAGCTCGGCGATCCCCGCGGCAGGTTCGGCGGCACCGGCAGCAGGTTCGGCGGCACCGGCGGCGGGTTCGGCGATCCCTGCGGCAGGTTCGGCGGCACCGGCGGCGGGCGCGCCCAAGAAATGAAGGTCGCCGACCCTTGCGGCTGCTTCCCGACGGGGAGGCACTACCCCGGCATCGCGCACCTGCTCAAGGTGCGCGCCGTCGGCGTCGCCTCCGAGCTCGACGCGAGCGCGCCGTGGATCGATCACCCGATCGCCTTCCTCGACGTCGAGACCACCGGCCGCAACGCAGCGGTGGACCGGCTCGTCGAGGTCGCCGTGGTCATCGGCCTGCGCGGCGACGTGGTCGCGCGCCATAGCTGGCTCGTGAACCCCGGCCGCCCGATCCCGGCCGAGTCCACCGCCGTGCACGGCATCCGCGACGAGGACGTCGCGGACAAACCCGCGTTCCCCGAGATCGTCGGCGAGCTCCTGGCGACGCTCGCGGGCGCCATCCCCGCCGCGTACAACGCCGTCTTCGACCGCGGCTTCTTGCTCGCCGAGCTCGAGCGCGCCGGTGTTCGTCCGGAGAACCCTCCACCCGCGATGCGCCGCGAGGTCGACTGGATCGATCCGCTCACCTTCGCGCGCGAGCTCTACAAGCACGAGGGCAGCCGCGCGCTCGGCGACATGGCCGCGCTGCTCGGCATCGAGCTCGTCAACGCGCACCGCGCCACGGACGACGCCGAAGCGGCGCTGCGTGTTCTTTACGCGCTCGCCAAGGATTCACGTGTCCCTCGCGCGTACGGCAGCTTCATCCAGGAGCAGCGCCGGCTCCTCCGCATGCAGGACGAGGCGCGCGCGCGCTGGCGCAGGCCGAGCTAGGTGAACGCGCCGGACAAGAAGCGACGCCTGCCGCTCGTGCAAGCGGGTCCGCCGCCGGACGAGCCCGACGCCGAGGATCGGCCGCCGTGGCACTGGTCGGGGATCGGCGCGGTCGCGACGTTCCTCGTCTGGCTGCCGCTCGCGGCGATCGCGGCGAAGCTCGGGGCGCGGATCGTCGATCAGGCCGAGCTCGGCGTGCCGGTGCCGGAGGGCGCGAGGACGGCGGTGCCGCTCTCGGCGCAGCTCGCGCTGATCGGGCTCCAGCTCGCGGGGTTTCTGGTGGCGACGCTCTCGGGCGGGCTGCTCGTGGGTCGATTCGGCGGCAAGGCGGGGCCGAAGGAGGGCGCGGTAGGCGGATTCGTGGCGGCGGCGCTCGCGTGGGCGCTCGCGGCGGCGGCGCCGACGCCGGGCCCGGGCGCGCCGATCTGGGCGGCGCTCCTCGTGCTCCTCGGCGGGCTCGGGGCCGGGTGCGGGTTTCTGGGGGCGCGATGGGGGTACACGCGGCGGCACCCCGCCGAGCGTCGAGGCGCCGGAACCTAGCGTTTGACGGGTCAAACCCGTTTTTTCTTGCGCTGGCGGAGTGGTCGCACCGCCATTCTCCATCGTGGACGGAGCGCCCCTCCTCGGGTCGTGTCGTGGCCGTGCTGCAGGCGGCGAAGGGCTTTTCCGACCCTGAAAACTTGTGTAGGATGGCCGCCATGAATGCGAGCGCCACCCGCGCGGCCGAGGTCGCGCATGCGATGTCCCAGTGCATGAACCTCCTCTTCCTTTTCGCGGCGCCTCGCGTGTTCGCCTCGGTCCGCTCGAGCAGCCCCGAGGCGCTCGCCTCCGCGACGGAGACGCTCCGCGCGTTCGTGCGGACGGCGGAGGGCATTCGGGCTCGGAGCGGCTCGTTGTCGGGTGACGTCGAGCGGGTGGTCGAGGCCGCGACGCTCGTGGAGGCGATCTGCGAGGCGCTGCCCGGCGGCGCGCCCACCGAGGAGGAGCTGCCCCCCGCGGTCGTCTTGCCGGCCCGCCGCACGCTCGCCGTGCTCGGCTTCCCCGGCCCGCGGGAGGGCTGGGACGAATTCGAAGGATTCTTCGTGCCGACGCCGCCGATGCCCAATTAGCAGGTTTCGGCTCCCACCCGGAAAATTCCACACTTCAAGCAACCCGCGACGTCGATCCGCCCGTCTTTGCAGAGCGGGATCGGCACGATCCCGGCCCGCACCACGAGCCCGTAGGTCTTCACGTCGCGACGCGGGTTGATGGCCGTGACCTCGGCGACGTCGTCCGAGAGCTCGATCGACTCCCCCGCGCGGAGGGTGATGTCGGGTAACGCGATGGGTCCGCCGAGACGAACGGTCCAGCGCGTGGGCAAGATTCCGTCCCCGATCCAGCATTGAAAACGGCTGCCTCTGGGGATTCGACGGCCGGCCGCGCGCCCGTCCCGGCCCAGCGTGAAGCTGATGAGCTCGCCCTCTTCGTCGAACGAGAGCACCTCCCGCCCGTCCACCCAGGTCCCGTCGATCTCCACCTCCGGGCCGAAGGCGCCACGCAGGCTCGACAACCGGCCCGAAGGGGCGAAGACGAGGCTCGCCCCCGGGCGGACCGTCATCCCGAGCAGCGGGATCGGCCCGCCGAGCACCACCTCGCGCAGCCGATCGTCCCGGCGCGGATCGAGGAAGCGGTCCTCATTGAAATGGAACGTCGACCCCGGCGGCACCGCGACCTCGCCGACGTACACCGTCGAGACCGAATGGACCCGCCGGAGGCGCCCCCGTTTGTCGCGCATTGCCCGGACGAGATCAAACGCGCCCCCCTGCGGACCGAGCCCGACGTTGCGGAAGTCCGGCGGCGCCAGCTCCTCGGCGACGGAGGCGCGCGCCGCGTCGAGCGCGGCGACGAGCCGCGCGTGCAGCCGAAAGAGCCGCTCCTCGCCGAACCGGGGCCCGAACACGTCGGACTCGTTGTCGAAGCCGGGATCGGCGTGGAGCTCGCGGATCACGAGCCCCCACGGACGCGCCTCGTCGAGGTCGTAATGGACGTCGATGTCCGCGTCGAGCAAGGAATGTCGCCGCTGTACCCGGACGAACCACAACCGATGAAGCGTGAGCCGGATCCCCTCCCGCCCGATGCGCAGGGAATACCGGCGGCCCGCGGACGCAAAGGCAACGACACCGAGGAAGCCGAGGTCGGAGGGCGAGGGTTCGGAGAAGAGCAGCATGAACAGCCCCCCGAGCACGAGCGAGACGACGCCCCCGAAGAGCGCCCCCACCTCGTCGAAGCCGTCGCAGTGCGTCTCGCCGTTGGTTGTCCGGACGAACATCGTTCCAGGGCAAACTGTATAGATGCAGGCTTCCCGTTCGGCAACCATTCGTTTGTCCAGGTGAGCCCCCCGTGCGTCCGGCCGAACCTGTCCCAGGCGCACGCCGGCGCCGCGGCCGGGCTTGGCGCGGACGGCGCGTCCAGGATAGGCTCGGCGTATGTTGCCGCCCTGGGAGCACCCCGACTGGTACGACCTGCACGACACCACCTGGACGGCAGGACCCGAGCGGGAGCCCGAGCACTACCGCGAGCTCGTCCTCGCCCTCCCGCCGCTCGACGCCGACGCCCACCTCGTCGACGTCGGCGCCGGCACGGGCAAGCTGACGCGCCTCATCGCGGCGGCGTACCCCGAGCTCGGCCGCATCACGCTCGTCGAGCCGAACGTGCAGAAGATCATCCGCGCCGAACGTTCGCTCGCCGAGGCCCTCCCCCACTCCTCGACGCGTATCAAGTCGATCACGCAGGGGCTCGGCGACGGCGCGCTCGCCATCACGCCCCTCGCCACGGTCGTCACGGCGGGCAGCGTGCTCATGCCCGTCATGGAGCTGCGCTCCGGCACGCTGCGCGACGGCCTCGCCTGGCTCGATCGCGCGCTCGCCGAGCTCGCGGCCATGCTCGCGCCGATGGGCGCCTTGTTTCTCGCCGAGACGCTCGGCGCGCCCTGGGCCCGCGGCGGGCTCGACGGGCCGGTGCGCAGGCTGCAGCTCCCCGAGCTCGAAGAGCGCCTCGACGCCGCGGGCCTCTCCTCGATCGAGTGCACCTACCGCTTCCGCGACCGCGTGGTGCTCCGCGCCCAGCGCGCCCTGCCCGGCAAGGACGAGGGCGACGGCCACACGACGCGGGTCATGACGAGCGCCGGGACGAGCACGCGCGGCTGAGCGACCCTGCCCGGGAAAACGTTTTTTACGACGAACCCCGGCGCCCGCTCATTTCCCGTGCCCCGGCCCGAGCACGAGCTCCATCTTCGCCACCGGATCGAAGTTCTCGACGTGCGGCGGGTGGTGGCACTGCGACACGCACGACTGCGGATCGGGCTTCAGGATGATGAGGTCCTTCGCGTCCGGCTTGCGCGCGTGGAGCGACCCCGGGCCGTGGCACTCCTCGCATTGCACGCCCTTGAACTTGTCCACGAACGTGACCGTCGAACCGCCGGGTTTGTCGTAACCCGTCACGTGGCAGCTCACGCAGTCGAGGTTGAACTCCTTGTGGTCCTTCTCGAGCGTCTCGTAGGCCTTCGCGTGTGTCGTGCCGTCGTAGACCTTGCGCTCCTCGTCGTGGCAGACCGTGCACGCCTCGACGCCGATGAAGCTCGCCTTCCCCTCCGCGGCGGGCGCGGGCTTGCGGTCCGCGAAGGCCGTGCGGTTGTGATCGTTCACGCGCTTGTAGTAGTCGACGAGCTTCGTGGCGATCGACGGGTCGGCGCCGAGCTTCTCGCGCACCTCGACGAGCTTGTAGCGGAAGAAGCTGCCCTTCGGCGCGGGGCTCGGCGCTTCGAGCTTCGCCCGCTCGGCGCGCAGCTTCTCGAGGTCCGCCTTGCGCGCGGCGAGATCCTCGGCCTTCACCTTGCCGCCCTTCTCCCAGGACTGGATACGCGTCTCGAGGTCACGGATGCGGTTCGCGACGGAGACGAGCTCCTCGGCGCGCTCGATGCCGCTCGCGTCCGCGAACGAGAGCGGCTCCGCGTCGCGCCCGCGCACGAAGAGATCCACCACGCCCACCGTCTGCAGGTGGTTCGACGTCTCCACGACGAGCGTCGAACCCACGCGCATCGGCGGCTTCGGCGCGTCGTTGTTGTGGTCGGCCTCCTGCGGCTTGCCGAGCACCAGCACCGCGAGCTCCGGGATCGCGTCCGCGAGCCGCAGCGCCTCGCCGCGCGGGATCGCCGCCAGGCCCACGAGCACGCGCGCGCCCTGCTTCTTCGCCTCCGCGATCCCCGCGCGCATCGCGTCGAGCGCGGGCTTCGTCGTCACCCCGTCGGGCAGCTTCCCCGCGCGATCCCGCGGCTCGGCCACGCCCACGATCCCGATCTTCACGCCCGACACCTCGCGCACCACGACGCCCGTCACGCCGGCCACGCCCTCGACGTTGCCCGCGAGCAGCGCCGATCCGGCCGTCGACACGTACTTCGACAGCGCCTCGCCGCCCGCCGCCCAGTCGTTCAGGCCCGGGGCCCAGGCCACGAGCCCGAGATCCTTCGCCGCCGCGGCCAGCGTCTCGGCCTTCCACGACTGCTGCGTCACCTGCTCGGGCCGGAGCGTGGGCTCGCCGAAGAGCATCGGCCCCGCGCCGAGCACCAGGCTCGAAGGCGCCGCGGCCGACTCCGCGCGGAGGAAGGCCGCCAGGTGATCGACGCCGCCGAGCTGGTCCTTCGTGCAACCACAAGGCTCGATCGCCCCGGCGACCGTGCTGAGCAGGTAGAGCCGGACCGTCGGCTGCGTCGGGGCCGCGTCGTCCTCCGCGGTGACGGCGGGAGGCGTCCGGCACCCCTGACACGCCGCCACGGTAGCTCCGAAGACGAGAGAGATGACGAGAGCCGTGCTGGGGAGCGCGCGAGGCATCGGCAGGCTTGTAGCACAGCGCGCCGCCGTCCGGAGCCGGGCCGCGGAGGCCGGAGCTAGGCGCGTGAGCGTCGGGAGGACTTCGGCGGCGCCGCGTATTCGTGCCCGAACACCTTGCGATCGAGCGTTCGGCCCCGCGCGTCCCGCAGCGAGAAGCGCCACCGGACGTGCACCCGCTCGCCGAGCTCCAGCGTCGGGCCCCAGACGAGGTGGTCCGCGAGGACGCGCGCGGGCAATCGAACCCGCGTGCGGCCGACGAAGACCTCTCGATCGGGGACGAGCATCACCTCGCCCTCGCCGAGCACCTCGTGGGTTGTATCCTCCAGCGCGTAATGCAGCACCGTCGGCACGTGCGCGCGGCCCTCCAGGGAATAACGCACGGTCGCGGAGAGCCGCGCGCCCGAAGCGACCCCGACGACGGTTCCTTTTCCAATCCCGGCGTCGGCCTGGCAACGCGCGAGCGGAAAATCCCCGAATGCGCCCATCCGCGCGGGCATGAACGTGGCGTGCCACCTCTTCTGAAGAATGCCCGCCGACTGGTCGAGCGCCCGCATATCCGAGATGTACTTGGCGCCCTGGAACTCCAGGTCTCCGTCGGCGGTTTGCAGCGCCTCGAGCAGCGCCCCCGTGAAGCGCGCCCGCCCCTCGCCCTCCGCGCCTGCCCCGATCCGCGTGGCCCGCGCCGCCGCGATCCGCATTCCCTTCCGGGCCCGCGCCACCGCCTCAACCCATTGCGGCACGACCTCGTCATCGGGCACGGCGCCGACCACGAGGTCGAGCACGAACAGCACCGAAGGCGCTGCGATGCGCTCGAAATGGCGAGCAAGGATGTCGGCCCCGAGCCACCCGTCCGCCACATGCAGCCCTTTTTCGCTGGCCCGGCCGGAGAAATACACCACGAAAAACGGCGACTTCTCGCGGCAGGCCGCGTCGAGCGCGTCCTTCACGGCCTTCTTCGTGGCCCTGTTGCCCACGAGACACGTGGCCACGGTGCCTGGCGGCGCGAGGGCTCCGCTGAACAGGCGGAACACGTCGCGGGCGTTAATCTCTTCACATCCGAGCTGCGACTTGCCGGGCACCCCGAGGCAAACGACACGATGACTGGCGCTGGGCGGAGCCATGGCGACTTCCCGGGCGCGCGCGCAGGCCCGAGCAGCACGTCCGGGCGCGGCGCGACCTCGGCCGGATACTGAACTAAGTTTCAGTACATGTCAACCGGGCTCTCGATCCAGGTTCGTCGCGAGATCCACCGCCGAAAAACCCTTGAAGTTCCAGCGGACGAACGGGCGTGACGTGGGTTCGGACACCTGTTCGGGAGCACCTCGACCGGAGCGTACAGGGTGCGGCTGTTCAGTAGTACAGCGGATGGCTCCGGTCGAGGCGGGGTGGGGCGGGTCGGATCGCGTGTCAGGCGGTTTGGCCGTGCTTCTTGGCGTGGTGGCCCTTGTTTTTGCCCTTGCCCTTGCCCTTGTGGGGCTTCAGCGAGCGGGCGAGCTTGCGGACCTCCTTGGCCTCGTCCTTCGTGACCGTGCCGTCCTGCCCGACGCGCTTGGCGGCGGCGCGGATCTCGGTGGCCTTGGCGTCGAAGGCCTTGCGGAGGCTCTCGCGCTTGGCCTCGGGGACGTTTTTCGCCTTCATGCGGCTCTCCATGCGCTCGCGGACCTTTTCGATGCGCTTGTTCACCTGCTGCTCGAACCTGTCGGCCGGGATCGGGAAGGCGGGGCGCTTCTTCTTGCCGGCCTCGTCCTTGGCCGCGGCGGGGGCGGCGTCCGTGCCCGCGAAGGCGACCGTGGGCGCGGCGACGAAAGCGAGGCTGAGGGCGACGGCGAGGGGGCGGAAGAACGAGGCGAGGTGCGTCATGGCTGGCTCCTTGGACAGCGCCTTGTCGCGGCGCTCGCGAAGAGGAATTGCACGACCCGTGCCGACCTCGTTTCTGCCACGGATCTGCGATTTCAGCGAGAAATCGGCTGCGGAGCGCGCGCCGCGGCGCCGGGCTGCGGAGAGATCGGCGCGGCGCGCGCTCCGCACCACGCGCGCTGTCAGAAGACCGGAGGCGTGAACGGCAGGATCGTCTTCAGGTCCTTGTCGTTGAAGCGGAGCTGAAGGCCGATGAAGTAATCGCGCCGGTCGGCGTTCAGGATGTCGTCGACGCCGCCGAGCAGCCAGAGCTTGCGGATGAACTCGTACGCGAGCGCGACCCTCCAGCGCGGGGAGATCTGCTCGCCGAAGCCGAAGAGGTCCTGCCGGAGCTCGAAGCGATCGTCGAGCAGGTGCATGTCGAGGCCGAGGCCGCCGGTCGACTCCATGATGCCGAACCGGCCCGTGAAGGGCCCGAGGCGTTTGGCGAACTGGAACGAGAAGCGGAGGGCGTTCGTCGTGGTCGTGCGGACCTCGCGGTAATGCGGCGGGTCGTTCGGGTTCGTCGTGTCCACGTCGATCTGCTCGAACGTGGTGAGGCCGCGCGGGTCGTTGACGAGCTGGATGAGGTAATACTTGTCCTCGGCCGGCTGCAGGCGGAGCTCGACGTAGCTCTTGATGGTATTGGCGAGGAAGTTGTAATCGGTCCGCAGGCCGACGACCGTCTGCAATCGGCCCATGCCGCCGACGAGCTCGCCCACGTCGCCGACCGCGCTCTCGACCTCGTTGATGAGCGTCTCGTCCTTCGAGAGCTTGCCGAGCGTGCCCTCGCCACGATCGATCCGCGCCGCGACGTTGTCCGCGTGGGCGAGCGCGCTCTCGAGCGAGGTCGTCGCCTTGTCGATCCGCGCCGCCGCGCTGCGCAGCTCCCCCGCCTTGCCGCCGTCGCCGCCGTTCGCGCTCGTCATCTTGCGGACGTCGCCCGTCACCTGCCGCAGGTTGTCGAGGATCGCGTTGATGTTCGGCTGCGAGTTCTGGGTGATCGTGTTGATGTTGTTGATCGTGTCGCGGACCGCCGTGCGGTTCTCCTTGACCGTCTCGTTCAGCGCCTCGGTAACCTCGGCGAGGTTCTTCAGGATCTTCTCGAGCTGATCCTTGCCCTGGTCGCTGCCCACCGTGCCCTTCAAGGACTCGGTGACCGTCTTGACGTCCTTCAGGATCTCCGAGACCTGCCCCTGCAAGGACTGGATCGAGGGCTCCTCGATGTAGTTCTTGATCTGCCCCTGGTCGGGGATGCGGGGCAAACCCTCCGTCCCGGGCGCGAGCACGATGTAATATTCGCCGATGAGGCTCGTCGCGCGTTTTCCAATGGCCGCGTCGTCGAAGAGCGGGGCCGTCGGGAACATCTTGATGTCGACGCGCGCTTTGCCGCCGTCGAGCCAGATGCGGTCGACCGTGCCGACCTGGATGCCCTGGATCATCACGCGCGAGTGCGGCGCGACGCCCGTGACGTCGGGCAAATGCGCCCAGACGCGATAACCGTTCTCCGTACCCGCGTCCGGCGAGATGAAGCGATACGCGCCCCACGCCGCCGCCGCGAGCGCGACGGTCATCAGCCCGACCTTGGCGCCTCTATTGACCTCGATGCCCAAGCAGGCCGAGCGTACCACGGAAAAGCCGAAGAGACGCTCCTTCTCGCGTGGTCATCCGCGTGCGCACCCGGCGAGTGTCAGGCGCGCCGAAATTTGCTACCACCAAAGGCATGCGTGGAGCTCGGGCAGCGCTCGTCACGTTCGCGCTCGGCAGCGTTGGCTGCGCCGGCGCCACACCGATGACCCCCGCACCCCCGTCGCCCGAGGCCGCGGAGATCCAGGCGCGGTCGGGCGCACCCGCGTGGCTCCCCGCGTACTCCGCCGCCCAGCGCGCCCTGCTCGCCCCGGTCGATACGCCCATTCAGACGCCCGCGGCGCCCGTCTATCCCGACCTCGGCCGCTTCGAGTACGCCGGCCCGGCGCGCGTCGACGACCTGCGCAGGACGCTGCGTTTCTCCAGCCTGATCGTGACGGTGATCGACAAATCCCCGCGGCTCTACTCGCTCGACGACGCGCCGCCGGAGCTCGCGAACCTGATCGCGCAGTACGGCCCGCCCCCATCCGCAGAACCGGATCCCTGGCAAGCAGCGGAGATGAGCCGCAAGGATCGCTCTCTCACGCTGACCGAGGTGAAGCTCTCGGAGGAGGCGAAGGCCTCGCTCGCGACGGCCCGCGCGAAGCGCGACGTCGGCGATACGAAGGCCGCCTCCGACGCGTTCCGGGCCGCCCTCGTCGCGACGCCCGCCGCGGCGATCGCGCTCGAGCTCGGCGACATGCTCGCGGCGAAGGGCCAGGCGAAAGAAGCGCGCGACGCGTTCGAGGAGGCGGTCATCATCGATCCGACGCTCGCGACGGCGCACCTCGGGATCGCCGAGCTCGCCGCAAAACGCGGCGATCGCGACGAGGCGCGCCGCTGGCTCGCCGAGGCCATCGCCTACTGGCCGGCCTCGCGCCGCGCCCTCGCGCTCGCGGACAGGCTCACGAACGGCCTCGCCTCGTCGCGCCTCACGCGGCTGCCCCTCTTCCGGGTCTTCGTCGACGTCGACAGCGCGGGCGCGATCCACGTCGGCTCCTCGGGCGGCGAGCCGGCGCGCATCTACGCCGGATGCCGCGCCGTGATGCGCTACGAGCCCAAGGTCCGCGCCCGGATCTTCGAGCAGCCGGAGGACGTGCCCTACCACCTCACCATGATGGAAGAGCTCATCTGCATGGAGTCGGCGATCGGGGTGTACGTCGCTGCGCGGATGTCGGGCAAAGGAGCGGCGGATCCGACGATGGACGCGCTCGTCGACATCGCCCGCGACGAAGGCCTCGGCGGCTACGTGATGACCGAGATCCTGGGCCGGCACCGTCCCGAGCGAGCGCGCGTGGCCCCACGCGAAGTGCATCGGGCCATGGTGCGTTACGTCGAACGCACGATGCTCGGCGCGCCGCTCGTCGCCGACCCCGACCAAGGGGTGTACACGGCGGCGCGTTGACCCCCCGGAGGTCGTCGATGAACACGCATTCGCGCCGTTTGCACCGCGGTCCGTCCCTCCTCCACGCCCTCGCCTGCGCCCTGCCCGCCCTCACGGCCCTCGTCCTGCCGCTCGTCGCGACCGCCGAAGCCGGCGCGCTCCGCGTCACCTGGAAGCCGTCCGTCTCGTCCCCCCGCCCCGCCGCCCCGAAGACCACGCCACGCGAGGCGTCGCTCCTCGGCCTCTGCGGGCCCGCCGACGGCGCGCTCATGGACGTCGCGGGGATCGTGGCGCGGCGCCAGCTCGACGGCGCGAGCGCGCTGACGGCCGACGAGCTCGCCTTCGCGCTGCGCGCCGCGGGAGATCCCCACGTGTGGCCGAAGGCGTGGTCGCTCTCGGGGCAGAACCTCGACGACGCAGACACGGAGGCGCGGTTCAAGGGGTGGATCGGCGGCATTCGTACGCTCGGCAAGCGGCGATGCGGGGTCGCGAAGCTCGACGGGGAGAACGGCGCCGGGGTCGCGACGGTGATCACGTTCGACGCGCTCGCGGACATGGCGCCGGTGACGACGTCCGCGCGGGTCGGGCAGTGGATCACGCTGGAAGGGACGATGCTCGTGCCAGCCTCGGGCGTGCAGGTGGTGCTGCTCGGGCCACGCGCGGCGCCGCGCACGGTGCCGAGCTCGCTGTCGGGGGGCAAGATTCGCTCGACGTTCGCGGTGGATCAGCCGGGCGCGTGGCTCGTGCAGGTGCTCGCCACGGTGTCGACGGGTCCGCGGCCCGTGCTGGAGACGACGATCTACGCGGGGCAGAAGCCGCCGAGCGCGTTCGTGCGCGCAGCGGTGCCGGGCGAGGAGGCCGCGGCGGGCGCGAAGGACGACGCGGACGCGATGCTGCGCATGATCAACGCGGCGCGCATCGCCGAGGGTCGCAAGCCGCTCGTGCGGGATCCGGCGCTCGACAAGGTCGCGAAGGCGCACTCGGAGGAGATGATGAAGGCGCGGATCGTGGGCCACGACGTGGGCGGCGGCGATCCACGCAAGCGCATCGAGGCGGCGGGGATCAAGGCGGCGATCGCCGGGGAGAACGTGGCGAGCGCGAGCTCCTTGCCGAACGCGCATCGGGCGCTCTGGGCGAGCCCGTCGCATCGCGGCAACCTCCTGCTCGAGCGGTTCACGAAGGTCGGCGTGGCCGTCGCGCGCGCGGCCGACGGGTCGTACTGGGTGACGGAGATGTTCTCCGGGCCCTGAGACGATCAGCTCGTACCCTTCCCTCACCCCCCATCCCCCTCTCCCTCACGGGAGAGGGGGAGCTTCGGTTCGTTTGAGGTCGAAGGAATTTCCGTGTGCGACTTGCGCCGGAGGGGCACGAGCTGGGGCTCGGAGGTGGGCTCGGGCTGGATCGTGCAGTGCTCGAGGCCGTGGGCCTCGCGCAGGCGCGCGGCGACGGCCTGGACGACGTCGGTGCCGTGGAAGCCGCGGGCGATGACGATGTGCACGGTGAGCACGTCGAAGCCCTCCGAGATCGACCAGACGTGCAGGTCGTGGAAGCCCGTGACGCCGGGGACCTTGAGCAGCGTCTCCTCCACGTGCGCGATGTCGATCTCGATGGGGCTGCCCTCCATGAGCACGTGCGAGGTGTCGCGCACGAGCTTGAAGCCGCCCCAGCAGATCAGGAGCGCGATGACGCCGCTGATGATCGGGTCGGCGCGGGTCCAGCCGAGCGAGAGGACGAGCACGCCGCCCACGATCGCGCCGACGGAGCCGAGCGCGTCGGAGAGGACGTGCGCGAGCGCGGCGCGCGTGTTGATGTTGTGCCCCTTTTCGCCGATCGAGAGCACCGCCGCGGCGAGCAGGTTGACCACGAGGCCCACCACCGCCGTGGCCGTCATGGCCGTGCCGTCGATCGAGCGCGGCTCCTGGAAGCGCTGCACGGCCTCGCCGAAGATCCACACGGCCGTGAGCGCGAGGGCGACGCCGTTCGCGAAGGCCGCGAGCACCTCGGCGCGGCGATACCCGTAGGTGCGGGCGCGCGTGCGCTGCTGCGAGGCGATGCGCTGCGCGATCATGGCGAGCGCGAGCGCCGCCGCGTCCGCGAGCATGTGCCCGGCGTCCGCGAGGAGCGCGAGGCTGCCCGACAAGAAGCCGACGATCGCCTCGACGACCATGAAGCCGGCCGTGATCGCGAACGCGATGACGAGCCGCCGGATCGGCGTGCGCCGCAGCTCGCTCAGGCCATGCGCGTGGCCATGGTCGTGGTCGTGATCGTGGTGCGCGTGCGCGTGATCGTGATCGTCGTGATGCGCGTGGTCGTGATGCGCGTGTTCGTCCGGCTGCGCCGCACGTGCCATGGCCCGGAGGGTAGTCCATCCACGAGCGGGCGAAGGCCCCGATCGACGCGGCGGACGAGCCGAGCGGGTCCAAATCTTGGGCGGGCGGGGCTTCGTTGACTATGCTCCGCGCCATGGCCGAACCGTCGGACCGCCTCGTGTGGGTGGATCTGGAGATGACTGGGCTCGATCCGGAGCGCTGCGTGATCGTCGAGATCGCCACGATCATCACGGACTCGAACCTCCGCGTGGTGGAGGAGGGGCCGAACCTCGTCATCCACCAGCCGCCGGAGGTGCTCGCCACGATGAACGACTTCGTCCGCGACCTGCACGCCCGATCGGGGCTGCTCGAGCGGATCCCCGCTTCGACGGTCTCGCTCGAAGACGCCGCCGCGCAGACGCTCGCCTTCGTGCAGAAGCACGTGACGAAGGGGACCGCGCCGCTCTGCGGCAACTCCGTGTGGAAGGACCGCGAGTTCCTCGAGCGGTACATGCCCGCGTTCGTGGCCCACCTGCATTACCGCATGATCGACGTGTCCACGCTGAAGGAGCTCGTGAAGCGGTGGTGCCCGGCGCGGCAAGCGCCGAAGAAGAAGGAGACGCACCGCGCGCTCGACGACATCCGCGAATCGATCGAGGAGCTCGCCCATTACCGGTCGCTGCTCTTCGCCCCCCTCGCGGCGCGCGCCCAGGGCTAGCGAGATCGCCGTGTAAGGCGAAGCCGGCGTCCTCGTTCCCGATGCACACGCCACGGAGAACGGATAGCCGCCATGATCGCCTCGAACCGCCTCGCCTCGACCTTCGCGCCCGCCCTCGCCTCCCTCGCGCTGCTCGCCGGCTGCGGCAGCGCGCCGCCCATGGCCGCCGAACCCCACGCCATGGCCGGCGCCGCGCGGCCCGAGATGGCCATGCCCAGCCAGCCCGCCCTCGAGCGCTCCTACTTCACGAGGGACGTGACCGGCGCGCTCACGGAGCAGGACCTGCAACGCGTGCTCGAAGCGCCCATCGATCTGCAGCTCCCCGCGCGTATCGGCGTCATTCCCCTGGCCGAGCCCTTCGACCCGAAAGGCGCGCCTTCGCTCGGCCTGCGCAACACGGCGTCCCACCATTTCGCCAAGGCCCTCGCCGGGAACCCGAACTTCTCGGCCGTCACCGACATCTCCACCGACCTGCCCAACGTGGGCGGTATCGAGGGCCTGCGCGTCATCGCCGCGCGCTACCGGCTCCGGTATCTCGTGTTGTATTCGGAGCGCTTCGAGGACAGCACGCACCTGAACGGCTGGGCTTGGCTCTATCCCACGGTGATCGGCATGTTCCTCGCGCCGGGCGTCACGGTCGAGAGCCACGGCATCGCACAGGCCGATTTCCTCGACGTGCGCACGGGGACGATCCTGTTCTCCGTGACCGAGCCGCTCAGGGTCTCGAAGAAGGAGCAGATGATCGGCGCCGCGCGCTCGCACCGCGACGAGCAAGGCAAGATCGCCGCCGACGGGGCCCGCGCGCTCGCCAGACGCGTGCATGTCCAGACGAACGCGCTCGTGGCCTTCGCCGACGAGACACGCGGCGCGCAGCCGAAGCCGCGGCTCTTGCCGGCCCCCGTCGTCGCCTCCTCGCCCGGGACGGGCGTGGCCTCGGAGATGGGCCTCGCCAGACCCTGAATCAAGCGCGCCAGAGCGCGAGCACCCAGAGAGCCACGCCGAGCAGCGCGACGAGCACACCGGCGCGCGCGCGGGCGACGTCGAAGGCGCCCGGCGCGTCGCTCGAGCGGCGCACGGCCCACGCCGCTCCGCCCGCCCACGCGACGAACGAGACGAGCAAGAGGACGACCCAGTGTGTACGAGGCGCCTCGTCGCGGAGCAGCGCGGCGAGCTGCCGCTGCTCGATACGTTGCGGCGGCTCGGTCCGCGTGCCCGGGGGCCGCGGCGCCGCCGCCTCGATACGCGCGATGGCCAGGTTCGCGCGGTCGAGGTCCTCCGCGTGCGGAATGACGAGCCAGCGCGTCTCGAGCGCCGCCGTGCGGATGCCGCGCCAGGCGAGCAGCGCGAGGTCCCGATCGCCGAGACCCTCCGCGGTCGTCGCGATCGCCCCGAGCCGCTCGTACGCGACCCGCACGTGTGGCGCGCCCGGCGCGTACCAGCCCGCGGCCCTGCGCGCCCGCACCGTGGCCTCGTAGGCATCGCCGCGCTCGAGCGCCGCCGTGCTCTCCGCGATCTCCGACTCGCCCGACCAGACGACCCGCGCCGTCACCGCGCCGAGCACGAGCCCGACGAAGCCCACGGTCGCGAGCGCGCGCAGGGCGCGCGTGAAGAGGCGCGCGCGCGCGGGGGACATCGGGGGAGGAGCTTTCGCGTCGCTCACAAGAAATCACGCTCGTTGAAGACGAGCGCAGCCACCGCCAGGAGGCCCAGCGACCAGCCGAGCGAGGTGAGCGAAGCCATCCCGAGGTACGACGAGAGCTTCACGTCGATCGCCTCGCCGACGAGGAGCGGGCGCGGCGGGACGAAGATCTGCAGGTTCGGTACGATCTTCGAAAGGGCGACGCCGATGTCGTGAATCGTCTGTCCGAACGATTTGACCGGCAAGCGCGCGAGGTTATCGGCATGGCGCCCGACGCCCCACACGCCGAGCGTCATGAGCGCCGACAAAAACGGCGTGGAGAACGACGAGAACAGGGTCGCGGCCGCCGCGACGATCGCGATCTCCAGCATCGTGAGCAGGCTCGACGCGAGCACCACGCGTCGCTCGTCGGGCGCGACGTCCGAGAGCACGACGCCGAGCACGAGCATGCCGAGGGCCCACGGGATCACGCCGTAGGTGCGCATCGAGGGCAGACGCCAGCCGAGGACGCCCATCAGCACGAGCCAGACGATCGCCTGGGCGATCATGCTGTAGATGCGCAGGGGTGACACGCCCGCGCCGAGGGCCGCGCTGAGCAGGAGCACGAGGCCCGCGTCGGCCATCACGAAGACCGCGATCGTGAGCAACGTGCCGAGGTACTTGCCGACGAGGTACTCGCTCCTGCGGATCGGCCGCGCGAGGATGGGGAAGAGCGTCTTCTGCTCGAGCTCACGGTGCAGCGACGTCGCGCCGATGATGATCGCCACGGCCAGGCTGAAGATCGAGATCGAGGCCGCGCCGAGGTCACTCACCACGCGCGGCGCGTTCTTCAGCGTGAAGGCCCCGACCACGAGCGAGTAGAGCGAGACCGCGAAGGCGACGGCCGCGAGCCCGAGCAGGATACGCGCGCGCACCGACTCGCGGTACGTGTTCAGGGCGATGACGCCGATCCGGCCGAACATGGCGCGGAACGTATCACGAAGCGATCGGTTGTCAGACCTTGCGGATGCAGCCGCCGCCGACGTCGAGGAAGCGGCCCCGCTGGAGGGCCGACTCGAGCGCGCCGTCGAGGCCCGTCAGGATCGAGCCGCCGCGCTGCAAACGCACAAAGGCGAGACCCGTGTTCGACGCAGCCCAGTAGGCGGCGAAGCGCAGCGCCGCGTCCCGGTCGGTCGGCTCGCGGTCGAGCGCGTTCATCAGGCAGAGCGTCCAATCCTCGGACGAATAATCCTTCGCGTCCGAACGAATGGCGCGGATCTGGCCGCGCTTCGGCCGATCGAAGCGGCCATCGCGCATGCCGTTGTCGATCGCGCGCTCGACGGCGACGCGCGCTTTGGCCTTCTTCGCTTCGTCCTCCTCGTCGACGAGCCCGAGCAGGACGAGCGCGTCGAGCGCTTGCCCGACGGCGTCGTCCCTGTCGAGCGCGCCTCTGCCGAAGAGGATCTCGAAGACCCAATCGACCTGCGCGTCGCGGCTTGCGAGCACGAAGCCCGCCTCGCCGTGGTTTTCGGAATCCACCCGAGGAGAGGCCGACCTTCGCCGATTTCGAGGAGGTGTCATCTTGCCCGTTCCAGCCCCGGATATCGAGGCCGAGCGAGCGGCGTATGTACTTCCATACCGGCGCGACGTCGAGCCCCGACGAAGCACCACGTGAAAAAGCAGCCCTTCGCGTGGTTTCGTGATGTGGCCAATATTTCGCGGGTTCGGCGCGTGGTTGGTTTCGCTCGACGCCGCCCGCCCCGTCAGTACCCTCGGGCGCGTGATCGTATCCGGTGGCCAGGGTCAGGGGCGTTCGCAGTCATTTCCATTCCCTACGCGCCATGCCGCGCTCCGGCGTGGGAGCGTCGCTTACTTTGACGCCGGGGAGGGGGAAAGCGTGGTGTTCGTCCACGGACTCGTGGGTGATTTCACGCACTTCGAGCATGTCTTGTCGCCCCTCGCTGGTCGATTTCGCCTCGCGGGGCTCGATCTGCCGGGCTGCGGGCTCTCGTACAAACCGCGGACGAGAAACACGATCGCGGGGTACGCCGACACGCTCCTGGAATGGATGGACGAGCGCGGGATGCGCTCCGCGACGCTCGTCGGGCACTCGGCCGGGGGGCAGGTCGTGGCGCGGGCGGCGCTCGAGGCGCCGGAGCGGGTCGAGCGCCTCGTGCTCATCGGCGCGGCGGGGATGCGCAGGTACCCGCCCGGGACCCCGTGGCTCGCCGAGACGCTCCTTCAGCCCTGGGTCCTCGCCCGGACGCTCGACCGGCTGGCCATGCCGATGCTCGACCGCGTGTTCGTCGCGCGGAACGCGTATACCCGGAAATTCGTGAAAGACCAGCTCGACAGGCCCATCCACCCCACCATCGACGAAATGGCGAAGGTGTTCCACGACCTCGCGAAGGACCTGGTGGCGCCGACCATCCTGGAGAACGCGCACCGGTTCGCCATGCCCGTCCTCGTCGTCTGGGGCGAAAAGGACCGCTTGATTCCGCAGGAGAGCGCGGCGGAGGTGGCAGCCAAGCTACCCAGGGTTATAATGAAGGTAATTCCTGGGTGCGGCCACCTGCCCATGATCGAGTGTCCGGACGAGGTCGTACGGACGCTCGACGGCTTTTTCGGTTCTTCCGTGAGCGCGCCCGAGGTGACCAGGACGATCCCCGCATGAAATCCGAAGTCGCGCAGCATTCGAGCGCGCCCAATACTTCACGAAAATACGGACACACCGTCCCCGAGATCCGGACCGACGTCGTGAGGCGCTCGCACCGCATCATCTCGCGGCTCGTGAAATCGTATTTCCGGAGCGAGATCCGCGGCGCCGAGCACATCCCGTCGTCCCAGACGATCATCGTCACCCACCACGACGGCGGCGTCTTGCCCGTCAATGGCCTTTGCCTCGGGGTCCACTGGTACGACCATTTCGGGTTCGACCGTCCCCTCTACGTCCTCACCCACGACCTCCTGCACAGCCTGTGGGACCCGTTCTCACGCCTGCTCGCGGATTCGGGGCTGCTCCGCGCCGACCGGAATGCGATGGACGCGGTGCTCGAGCGCGGGCAATCCGTCCTGATCTTCCCCGGCGCCGCGCGCGAGTCGTTCCGGCCGTTCTGGCACCGCGCCAATATCGACCTCGGCGGCCGCAAGGGCTTCATCGCGCAGGCGATCCGCTGGGGTTTGCCCATCACGCCCGTCGTCTCCGCGGGCTCACACGAGACCGTCGTCGTCCTCTCGGGTGGCCACGACCTCGCCAAGATGCTCGGCATCCCGAAGATCGTGCGCTCGGCCGACGTCTGGCCGCTGCTCTGCGGGCTGCCGTGGGGCGTCTGGGCGCTGCCGTTTTTGCCGCACGTCCCGCTGCCCGCCAAGATCACGACCGAGGTCCTGCCCCCGATCCACCTCTCCGAAGCGCTCGGGATGGACCTCGGCCCCCACCACGCCAAGGACCCGGAGATCGTCCAGGCCGGCTTCGAACTCGTCGTCGGCCGCATGCGCAAGCGCCTCGGCGAGCTCTACGGCGAGCGCAAGTTCCCCGTCCTCGGCTGATCTAGCGCTTGCGCGGCGACGCCCACTCGCGCCGGAGCAGGCCGTAGACACACTGATCCACGCGGCGGCCGTGGATCATGAAGTGCTCGCGCAGCGTGCCCTCGTGCACGAAGCCGAGCTTCTCGGCGAGCCTACGCGAGGCGCGGTTCGGCTCGCTGATGTACGCGAAGAGCCGCGCGAGGTCCGTCTGCTCGAAGACACGATCGACGAGCGCCGCCACCGCCTGCGTCGCGATGCCCCGGCGATGGTAGGCCTGCGCGACGTGGTACGAGATCTCCGCGTGGCCGAGGCGAAAACTCGGCCGCAGGATCGACACGATCCCCACGCACTCGTCCTGCCACTGCACGATCCAGCGGTGCTCTTGCTTCTCCGGATCGGAGAGGTCCGGCGTCGACGCGACGAGCCGCCGGCGCAGCGCCTCGACCGACCAGGGCTCGATCGGCATGTAACGCTGGGCGTGCGCCTCGCTCCGCCAGCCGTACCAGAGCTGCGCGTGCGCCGCGCGAGGCGGCACGAGCTGGACGAGGGAGGCACGCGGGACAGCAGAGAGGGCCATCGACATCGCAAAACTCGAGGGGCAGTTCGAAACGCGCGCGATGCTAAGGGCACTCGCCCCCGCCACGCAACGAAAGCAGTAGGGGGCGCGACGATCCTTCTCGAATCGTACGTTTCGCGATATCTCTCGTGCCCTCACATTCCTTGAAAACAGGGAGCTTTCCATGTCTACCCGCGTTCGGCCTCGTCGCACATTGCGTCTCTCCCTCGGCGCCTCCGCTGCCCTCTGGGGCGGCACGTTCACCCTCCTCGGCGCGTCGCTCTTCGCATGCGGCACCGACACGACAGGCGTGTTCCAGACCGGCGGGAGCGCCGGAGCCGGGAACACGCCGAGCGCGGGGCCCGGCGGGTCCGGGGGCGCGGGAGGGCAAGGCGGCGGGCAAGGCGGCTCGGGCGCCGGGATGACCGGAGGGGAGGACTGCCTCGACGGCGCGGACAACGACGGCGACGGCGACGCCGACTGCGCCGACGCCGACTGCACGGAAGGTTTTTCGTGCGTGGAGGCGCCGGAGGGCTGGTCGCTCGCGTGGACCACGGAGGGCGACGCGCCGCCCGCGGGCTGCGGCGACGCGACGCCCGAGGAGCTCCACACGGATCCCGCGGGCGCAGCCGCGTGCACGGCGTGCACGTGTGGTGATCTCCAGGGCGCGGCGTGCTCGACGCCGGGGCTCACGTGCCACCCGAACTCCACCGGCTGCTTCGGCGGCGGCGACGACTGGTCGGGCCCGTTCCAGAACGCCACCTGCGCCAAACCGACGGACCTGCTCAACTTCGCGTTCACGCTCTCCTGCCGGCTCTCCGGCGAGGCGACCCTGACCGCGCCCGGGAGCTGCGCGCCGTCCGTGAGCGACTTCCCCAACCAGGAGCCCTTCGGCGGTCACGTCCTCGCGTGCGACGTGAAGAGCTCGAGCGGCGGCTGCGGCGCAGGCGCGAAGTGCGCGCCGAAGCCCGCCGCCGCCGAGAGCCTCTGCCTGCGTCAGGAGGGCGAACAAGCCTGCCCCGACGGGTTCACGCAGATCGTGAGCTACAAGAGCGCGGCGGACACGCGCGGGTGCAGCGCGTGCGCGTGCGAGTCCGCCGCGACGTGCGCGGGCGGGGCCTACCGCTTCTACGACGCCGACAGTTGCATGCTGGGCGGCAACGCGAACCCGATCGACATCAACAACGACACCTGCCGCAACGTCTCGACGCTGCTCGACGCGAGCTCGTGGTCCATCGAGGCGATCCCGGCCATGCCGAGCGGCTCGTGCACCCCGACGGGCGGCGCGCCGACCGGCGAGCTCACGCCCGAAGGCGCGGTGACGTTCTGCTGCAAGTGAGCTAGCGGTTCTGGAAGAAGCATGTCCATCGAGCTCGTCATCGTTCGCCATGGTCAGTCGGAGGGGAACCGGGATCGGGTCTTCACGGGTCACGGGCCCTCGCCGCTCACCGAGCGCGGGCGCCGCGAGGCCGAGGCCGTGGCGCGGCGGATCGCGGAGAAGCCCGTCTCCGCGATCTTCGCGAGCGACCTGCCCCGCGCCCTCGAGACCGCGGCCCCCATCGTCACGCAGACGGGCGTCCCGCTCGTCGCGGACCCGGCGCTCAGGGAGCGGAACTTCGGCGAGTTGACGGGCACCTCGTTCGCCGACATCGAGGAGCGCCACCCCGACGTGTGGCGAGCGCTCCGCGCGCGCGACCCGCTCTTCCGCCCGCCGGGCGGCGAGTCGAACGCCGACTGCCGCGCCCGGATCGCCGGCTTCGTCGACGCCCTGCTCGCCGCGCGCGCCGAGGGTCGGATCGTGCTCGTGAGCCACGGCGTGGCGATCAACCAGCTCCTCTACCACCTGCTCGGCTTGCCGGCCGAGGCGCCGCCGGTCGTCTTCCGCGTGGACAACTGCTCGGTCCAGCGCGTCGAGCGCCACGAGGGCGTGGTGCGGATCCTGTGCATCAACGACAAGAGCCACCTCGAAGGTCTTTTGACCTGAAACAAAAGGGCCCCCGGACAAACGCCCGGGGGCCCGCGGCTCACGCGGAGCGCGTCAGCACTTGCGCCAGATGATGTTGTACGTGTGGCGCACGACGAGGCTGAGCGAGTCGACCGTCATCAGGCCCGCGCCGCTGCGGTTCGCGAGCGTCGAGACGGCCGCCTGCGTGCTGATGTTGAGCGGGCGCATCGCGCCGCACGGCGACCACACCGCCGCCTCGAGGGTGAGGTTGTCGCGGCGGAAGTAGTTCTCCGAGAAGGGACCGACGATCCGCGTGCGGAAGCTCCGCCCGAAGCCGCCCGTGAAGTAGTACGTCGAGGTCTGGGTCCCGACGATCTTCTCCTCGAGATCGGCGAAGCCGCGGTAGTCGGCCGAGACGAGGGAGAAGCTGTAGCCCTGCGGGAAAGCCAGGTCGACGGTGAGCTGACAGAACTTGCGCGCTTCGCTCGGCAAGTTCAGCGGGCTCGCCTCGGCCGTGAAGGCCCCGAAGATGAGCTCCAGCGCCTTCCGGTCCTCGGAGAGCGTGCCGGCGACCGAGTTCTGCGGGCAACCGGTCCCGTTGTAGACGAGGCCGCGAATCTCGACCCCGTCCGGCGGCTCGACGAGGTCGTAGGGCTGTGCATCGGCGCGCTCCGAGACGCCGAGGACTGCCGAACCAGCCGCGACCAACGCAACGAGCAGCTTCTTCATGATGATACCCCCCTTGTTCGATCGCTCGCGGGTCTCCCCGCGGCGGTGCATGGGCACGACGAAGGCGCAGGGGTCCGCCCAGACCGCCTCCTCCGTGCCGTCCGATGGCGAACCTGTGGAGGTAGGCCGTCCGTCGCAAGCCTCGGACGGCGCCAACCGCGCGCTTCGATTCCCGCGTTTTCGAGGGCGCACGCGGGAAAACCGAGGGGGCTGGAAAACGAAAAGCGCCGTGTTCCAGGTGGGGAACACGGCGCTTCTTTTTGAGGCTTCGCAGCTTCGCTGCTTCGCCACTCGCTGCGGGTTTTCTTGGTGGACCTGACAGGGATCGAACCTGCGACCTCTAGAGTGCGATTCTAGCGCTCTCCCAACTGAGCTACAGGCCCGTCAGCGACTCGCGGGACTCTACTGATCGAGGCCCGCGAGTCAAGACGAAAGTTTCGTTTTGATCGGCCCCGTCAGCCTCCCGACCTCGCTTGCCCACGCGTGGCCGGGTTTTCGAAGGAGAAGAGCTTGTCCTTCTCCAGCTTGTACGACTCCTTCTTGCCGAAGGGCGGGTTCAAGTCCTTCACCCAGTACACCTCCCCCGAGACGATCGTGTCCTCGGGGCGGCCCGTGCGCTCGGGGTAGCGGTAGAGGAACTCCTTCATCGCATCCCGATAGGCCGAGTTCGCCGGCAGGTGCATGCGGTTGAAGTAGTCGCTCCAGATCTGGTTGTAGCGGAGGCTCTGCGCCTTCGTCAGGTCGAACTCCGGCGGCTTGCCGGTGAACGGATCGATCGTGCGGCCGTCGATGGTCTTCGCGGCGACCACGATCGTCCCGTCGTCCATGACCGGGTTCGGCGAGAACATGAACCAGCCCTGCAAGTACCGCATCTTCTGCGCGAGGATCCGCAGCGGCTCGGGGTGCGGCACCTTCACGCGGCGGTTGACGACCCAGAGCTCGACGAGCGCCTGGTTCACCGCACCCGCGAGCATCACGACGACGGCGAGCTCGCGCAACGTCGCGACGAAGCGGCCAGCCTTGCGGCCGAGCGGCGAGGGCTCGTTCGTGGCGAGCGGGCCCGGCGCGTGGGGCACACGCAGGCCGAAGATCCGCGACACGTCACGCGCCGTGATCACGCTCCAGATCGCGTCGACGAGGTGCGAGAGCAGAGGCAGGCGGAAGAGCCAGGCGATCGTGGGGCCGAGCGGCAAGGCGGCGACGATGTCGGCGAGCGCGGCGCTCCGCTCGAGGCGCGCCTTGTCGTTCGGTCGCTCCACGGCGATGCCGCGCGTGAGGCCCGGCTCTGCGCGGAACGTGAGCAGCTCGTAACGATCGAGGCGCTTGAGCAGGCGGCAGAGCAGGAGCGAGGCGCCGGACGCGCCGTCGAAGAGGACCACGCGGGCGCGGTGCGCGCGGCGCATCGTGCGGGCGGCGAGGTCCCAGTCGTCGGAGGTGAAGAGCAGGGTGGAGAAGCCGCACATCGCCCAGGCGAAGGGGCCGAGGACGAAGGTCGCGCCGAAGCCGATGTGGAGGATACACATGAGGGCGACGGCGAGCCGACGAGCCCACGAGCGGGCGAGCGGCGTGGCGAGGCAAATCGGAATGACGGCCTCGCTGATGAGGACGAACCAGGTCGCGTAGGGGATGAGCCGGGGCGGGATGTACCCGCGCACGGCCGCCACGATCGGCGTGACCATGCGGTCGACCCAGAGCACGTAATGGACCGCGGTGCCGTTTCTCCAGGCGGTCCCGGTCTTGTGAATGACGTTGAAGTAATAAATGGCCGCGATCTGGAGGAGGATGACGCCGACCACGAGGGAGACGTGGGGCGTGAGGCGGCGGGGCTCGACGACGTCCTTGCGGTCGTTGAGCTCGTCGGCATTGGCCTCTTTGCGGCGCCGCATCGAGTCGAGCAGGGCGTCGACGGAGAACCGGTCCCCCATCGGGAGGAAGGCGGTCCACATCACGAGGAGGTTGTAAACGACGTACCCGCCATTCTCGATGAGGAGGATGCGTCCATTCATGCTGGCCACGAAGATCGCGGCGAGGACGTGGGCGATACGGGTCTTGTAGCCGACGAGGACGCAGAGGAAGGTGACGAGGAGGACGACCCAGAGGGCCCAGAGCTCCGGGGCGGTGGAGAAGGCATTGAAGAGGGTGAAGGCGCCCCAGGCCTGGGGGCGGAAGAGGTTCAGGTGTGTCGGCAGGACGCCCTTGTCGGAGTACATGTGGAGCCAGTCCGGGGTGCGCCGGAACAGGTCCATGACCATGAGGAAGCCGATCATGATCCGGGCGAAGCCGAGGGTGCGCCGGTCGGCGGAGAGGTAGACGTCGCGGATGATCGTCCAGTACCCCTGGAGGTGCCAGGAGAGCCAAGCGAGCCCTCTCGGCGCCTCGGCAGCGCCTTCCGGCGCGGCTTCGAGGGCCTCGGGGGCCGTGCTTTCGTCGACGGGCGGCTGGCCGATGGCGGAGCTCATGGGACGGACCCCCATTAGCGCGAATCGCCGCGCGCCGCACCTCTCTTTCCCTTCCCGCGCGGGGGTCGTTTGCGTTAGGCTCGGCGCGCTCCCGGGTATTCGCCACACGGATTTCGCATGCTGGACGCTACGGAACGGAAGACCCTGGCCTGGTCGGCCTTCATCGCCGGGGTGTTATGCCTGATCCCCGGGGAGCAGCTTCACCACGCGCTGAAGGGTCCGCGGCCCGTGGACTACGTGGTGCAGTTCCTGCGCGACGGGCTCCTGCGCGACCGCCTGCTCGCGCACCACGCGACGCACATCGCCTGGGCGATCTGCGCGGCGCTGGTGGCGCATCACCTGTGGAGGAGCCGGAAAGAGGAGGCGGCGGAGGCGGAGAGGGAGCCGGGCTCCGCGGAGCCAGGGAGTTCCGGGTCGGTGGGGGGTTGACAGGTCAGAAGGAGAAGCGGGCGGAGAGGGCGGGCTTCGGCAAGGTTTCGCGGACCTTGCGGATGGCGGAGAGCCAGGCTTCGGAGGCGGGGGGCGGCTCTTTTCGTGTGCAGGCGGCATATACGGCGAGGGCGGCGGTCAGCGTCGCTTGCTCGGGCTCGTCGGGGTTGTCGAGCATTCGATCGCCGACCCAGAAAAACTCCTCCGGGAGGCGGGTCGCGAGCGCCCTCTCGTCCACCGGTATGCCTTCGGTCTCACAATACGCGCGGTAGGCGAGCTCCGCGGCGATGTCCCTGCGCACGCCGCGTATCCTTCGCAGGAGGTCACGCTCACCCTCCCGATGGGCGCGGGCCCATTCCGCGTCCTCCTCGGGGACCGGATCTCGTTTGGCCCGGCGACCTGACGGGTGGGCTCCCCGGATCGCCTGTACACGTGCAGCCTCTCGAATCACGCCACCTGCACGAGCCGCTCCGCCGCGAGGCGCGCGCCGAGGATGTTTCGCGCCGGCGGGCCCAGCTCGAGTTCGGCGAGCGGACCCGTCACGAAGAGGTTCGGGTGCCAGCGCAGGCTCCGATCCACGATCGGATATCCGCAGGAAGCGCATCGAAGCCCGAGCTCCTGGACGGCATTGGCGAGCCACGCGCCGCCTGGACGCCGCGTCTCGAAGCCCGTCGCGAGTACGACCGTATCGGTGACGAGGGGCGCGCCGCCGTCGTCGAGGGAAATATCGATATTGCCATCGATGAGCGCCGCCGCCGACACCCCCGCGATACGCAGGGAGAGCCTTCGTTCGTGCACGGCGCGTCGGAGAGCCGAGGCCACGTCGTCGGGCATCGATCCGCGGTGGCGCGCGTGGCGGATGAGGTGGCGACGGACGTCGTGGTCCGCGACGCGCGCAAAATCGTCGAGGTTCTTTGGCCCCATCCACCCCGGATCCGTATCGAATGCAAACACGCGCGCGGGGTGCCGCGCGAGGATCGTGACCGACCCTTCCTGGCGTTTCGCCAGCGCGAGGGCCGTCTGCGCGGCGCTGATTCCGCCCCCTACGACGACCACGTGACGAAACGGAGCCATTTGCGCGCGCACGAAGCCCGGCTCGAACACGTGGTGCACGCACCCCCCTTCCTCGCGCAGGCTGCGCGCCCAGTCGGGGATCGCCGGCTGATCACCCATTCCGATCGCGAGGAGCACGCGGCGGGCGTCGAGGGCCCCCTCCGTCGTATCGACGCGTATCCCTCCCGGGATTGCCATGATCGACCTCGCCTCCCCCTGCACGCGCAGCGAAGCGAGCCCGTGCTTCTGTATCACGTTTTCGGAGTGGGCCCGGAAGACCGACAGCGAGGGCCGGAGGTAGCGACCGAGGAAGGCTCTCTCACCACGGCGAGGCCGCGACGGCGCGAATCTCCGCAGGTCGAACGGCTCGGGATCGAGGTGGTGCACGAAGGAGGAGCGCAAGAACTCCATTCCCACGTTCTCCGTGCACGCATTCCACCGCTCGAGCGGAGCCACGTGCGGGTCCAGCACGCGCAAACGATCCCGCGCGACACGACCGCCGAGCGTCAATGCGAGCGAGAGATACGTCCCGTGGACACCACCACCAATGACCAGCCAGTCCAGCATCAGAACTCACCCGAGCGCAGTTGTAATTTTGATGTAATAACGGAGAGGGGCAGGAAGCCACGGGAACTCGATGTCCGCGCTGGAGGCCTCGGCGTCACAGCTACATCGCTGTTGCAACAGTATACGAGTCCGTTCATGATGGGCGCATGAACGTACGAGCGAGCCTCCCCTCGGACACCACGCAAACCGCATGCGCCGACTCCGCCCGTCCGGAGCATCGATCGCACGCCGAGGACGCCCGGGAAGCTTGCTGCGGGCACCACCACCCTCGTCGACATGCGGCAAAAGACGGGGCCGCCCGCTCGTCTTTCTTCGGCGCGGTGCTCCCGGTCCTCGCCTGCGCCGTCTGCCCCACGTGCCTCGGCGCCTGGGCGCAAGCCCTCTCCGCGCTCGGCGTCGGATTCGTGATCACCGAGGCGCAGCACCTCGCTCTGCTCGTCGTCGCGGTCTCGGTGACGCTCTTCGTCAGCATTCGTCGTCATGCGCGCTCCCGCCGCAAAGGCCCGCTCGCGCTCTCGCTCGCCGGCTCGGTTGGCCTCGTCGCGAGCCACCTCCTCGGGGAAATCGAGGCCCTCGCCTGGGCGTCGATCGTGATCCTCGTGGCGGCGTCCATCTGGCAGCATCGAGCCCTGCCGAGCCCGGCGCGACCGGCGGAGCAAGCCGCCGCCTGATCGCCTCCCTCCCTCAATGCGCGCCGTCCGCCGCCTCCCGCGTCCACATCGACGCGAAACGGCGATCACCGGGCGGCGCGCCGTCGGCCTCTTCCTCGGCCAGAGCCCACGGCGGGAACGGATCCTCGAATTGCCGGATTTTCTCGGGTCCGAGCGCCATTTCCTCGTCCGTGAGCAGGCAAGCCTCGAGCCGCGCCCGCATCCCCTCGCGCTCCGCGGTCCCGATGATCACGATCTCCTGCCGCCGGTCGCCGAGCTCGGGATCCCAATCGGCCTCGATCCTATGCCGCGCCCCCTCGTCCTCGGGCCAATCCTCCCTCGATTGCGCGGCCCACCATTTCCCCACCACGCCGAACCGGCACGCGCCGCCCGCCTGGGACCACTCCGCGACCCATTCGGGACGCGTCGCCAGCCAGAAGAAACCCTTCGACCGGATCACGCCCGGCCACTGCTCGTGGATGAGCGTATAAAACCGCGCCGGATGCAAGGGGCGCCGCGAGCGGAACACGAAGCTGCCGAGGCCGTATTCCTCCGTCTCCGGCACGTGTTCGCCGCGCAGCTCGGCCATCCAGCCCGGCGCCTCCCTCGCCTTCTCCAGATCAAAAAGCCCCGTACCCATGACCGCGTCGAGCGGCACGTTCCCGAACGTGGCGTGTACGATCTTCGCCCGCGAATTGAGCCTCTGCAGCGTGGCCTCGAGCAATCCGACCTCCTTTTGCGAGACGAGGTCCACCTTGTTCAGCACGATGACGTCGCAGAACTCCACCTGATCGACGAGCAGGTCGACGACGCTCCGATCGTCCTCCTCGGACGCCGCGACGCCCCGCTCCACGAGGTCCTCGGCCGCCGCGAAATCCCGGGAGAAATTGTATGCGTCGACGACCGTCACCATGGTATCGAGCCGCGCCACGTCCGAGAGCCGCGCGCCCGTGTCGTCCTCGAAGCCGAAGGTCTCGGCCACGGGCAATGGCTCGCTGATCCCCGTCGACTCGACGAGCAGATAATCGAAGCGCCCCTCCTCGGCGAGCTTCTTCACTTCGAAGAGGAGGTCCTCGCGCAGCGTGCAGCAGATGCAGCCGTTCGTCATCTCGACGAGCCGCTCGTCGGTGCGGCTCAGCGCGGCGGCGCCGCCGCGGACGAGCTCGGCGTCGATGTTCACCTCGCTCATGTCGTTCACGATGACCGCGACGCGCTTGGCCTCGCGGTTCCCGAGCACGTGATTGAGCAGCGTCGTCTTTCCTGCGCCAAGGAAGCCGGAGAGCACGGTGACGGGGAGCCTGCGATCGCTCATTTCCCGCCGCCGCCCTTGGAGATCTTCCCCTCGGTGAAGACGACGTGCTTGCGGGCGATCGGATCGTACTTCTTGATCTGGAGCTTCTCGGCCATCGTCCGCTTGTTCTTCGTCGTGTAGTAGCAATACCCGGTGCCCGCCGACGAGACGAGCTTGATCGTGTCGCGCATGGCCTCGCTCCTACATCACTTCTCATCTAGTTGCAACATGGTTGCATAAGAACCTTACGCGCATCTGTTATTGTAGCGTCGCGCTGGCCTCCTGGGGCATGACGAGCGCGAGGACCTCCTCGCCGCGCACGGCGAGCACCACGTACGTCGCCGGGCAGAGGGACACGATCTGCTCGAGCCACGCGTCGGCCTCGAACGCCAAGAGGTCGTCGTGTGACGAGGTGATCCAGCAGAGCAGGCCGAGGAGGGAAGAGGAGGCGACGAAGATCCGGAGCTCGGCCCGCCCACCGCGGAAGATCCCGCGCATCGCCGCGCCGCGGACGAACGACACCGAGAGCCGGAGGAGGCCCGCGACGGGGTCGTACCCGAGCGTGAGGGTCGAGTCCACGGCGCGGCGCCGCATGGCCAGCCCTCCCGAAGGTGCGCCGCCGATCGGCGAGAAGCCAGCCTCGTCGAGGTGGCGCGTCACGCGCTCGGAGATGTCGTCGCGTTCAGGGTCCATGTTGCAGTCCATGTCGAACTATAGTTGCAACAGTGATGCGTCTGCAATATAGAAGCGCTCGTCATGATCAAGCTGCCCGAGCCCGGTCTTTACCGCACCACGAAACCCTACCCAGGCCAGGAGGAGGCGATCCCTGCCGGCGTCCTCGTGTACGTCGGCGTCGAGGCGGGCGTCGCCTTCGTGGTTCGCCCTGGCCAGAACCGCCGGAATCGTTGGTTCTGGGGCAAACCCACCTATGTCCTCCGCTCCGCGAGCTGGGCCGAGTCGCTGAAGCGACTGCCTTCGGAGGGCTTCTACACGCTCCCCCACGACCTCACGCTCGACGGCGGAGGGCGCTGGGTGAAAAACGCCATCGTGCAGCTCGGATACAACGGAGAGGGGCGCGGCATCCTGTTCGTCGCCGAGGACCACGAAGACGAGCCGCGTAACGTGCTCGTTTTCTCGGACCGCGGCGTGATGGTGAGCGACGAGCTCCTCGCGAAGCTCGCCTGGGCGCCGATCCTGCCGGTACGCGCGGGAGCCACCTCGTGACGAGCCTCGCAGCCCTCCCGCTCGAACCGACGCCACGCCCGAGCAGCGCCATCGTGCGCGCGCTCGGGGATTTGCCCAGACGCTGTTCAGGTACACGTGCTCGGTATCCGAGGCGAACGGCGTCGCCTCCCGGGCCCATGCATTCGAAACGGGCGTGGTCTTCGGGCGATCCGAGGGGAGGGCGCTCGACGTCTCTGTCACGCGCGTGGATCGGGACCTCGTGTTCGACGCGGCGCGCGGGCGCAACGTCCTCGTGGGGACCTCGAACCGGTTTGGCACGTCAATCTCGGTCAGACTCACGTCCCGCGCGGGCATCGACACGCAAGTGAGCTTGACGTATGCCGCGCGCGGGTACTTTGCCGTGCGGCTGCACGTAGCAAGTGCCCGCGCGCCTCGAAAGATTCGCCGACCGGATCAAAACCCCCGCCCTGTCCTGCCTGCGCGGAAGAGCGCTACGCTCGCGGTGGGTGGTCCGAGGACCACCCGTTCAAGGAGAGCGCGGGATGAAAACAGACGAGCACGGGAAACATGCGGATACCTTCGGGCGTGAGCGTGCATTGAAATATGATGGCCAGGTGCGACTCTCGATAGCGGGCTACGACGCCATGCTACAGGTCGCCGCCGAGGTGCTCGTCACGGCGCTCGCGGGCAAGAAGGCCGCGTCGCTCTTGATGGTCGGTATCGGGACCGCGAGCGAGGTGATGCCGTACGCGCGTCACGCAGGCGCCGACTGGCAATTCACGGGCGTCGATCCCTCCGCGGAGATGATCACCCTTGCAAGGGAGAAACTCGCGGCGGCAGGCCTCCTCAAACGGACGAGCTTGCATGCCTGCGAGCTCCGTGATCTACCGCGCGGGCCTTCGTTCGACGGCGCGCAGATGATCGGCGTCCTGCACCATCTCGCGGGCAATGACGCGCGTGTCGGGCTCCTGCGGGAGGTCGCCGGGAGGCTCGCGCCGGGAGCGCCCTTCGTGATCGGTTGTCGCGTGGGAGACGAGCCATCGCTCAGGGCCGTCGAGGAGCAGCGGCTCGTCATGATGGGTCGGCCGCCCGAACTGCTGGAGCAACGACGGAAGGCAATGGCATCGATGCAGCCCCCGGCCTCGGATGCCGAGGTCTTCGCGCTCCTGGCCCAGGCCGGCTTCGTGGCGCCACGTTTCATCTTCGGCGAGCTGCAATTCAAGGTCTGGGTCGCCCACCGCGAGCCCTCCGCCTCGATCTAGCGCGCCCGCTCCTCCCCCCGCCGCACGACCGCGGCGATGTGATCGGCGATCCGCTCCCATAGCTCACGCGGGATATCGTGCCCCATTCCCTCGACGAGCACGAGCTCGGCGCCGGCAATGGCCGCCGCCGTGGCGCGCCCGCCGCTCGGGTCGATCAGCGTATCGGCGAGCCCGTGCAACACGAGCGCCGGCACGTCGAGCGCGCGCAATCGCTCGGTGCGGTCGCCGGACGCGACCGTCGCGACGCCCTGGCGCGCAGGCGCGGCCTCGTCGTGGTCGCGGTCGAAAGCAATTCCGGCGCGCTCGGCCACTTCGGCCGGATCGGTCGGATATGCAGGCGAGCCGGCGATGGAGGCCGCGCGCACGGCGCGTGTAATGACCTCCTCGCGCGTGCGCGCCGGAGGCCCGCCGAAGATTGCCTTCAGGGTCTCGGGGTGGCCCTGCCCGACCGCCATATCGCCGGTCGTGAACATCATCGACGTGAGCGATCGGACCCGCCTCGGGTGCTCGATCGCCATCGTCTGCGCGATCGCGCCGCCCATCGACGCCCCCACGACGTGCGCGGCGTCGATCTTCAATACATCGAGCAGCCCCACCGCGTCGGCCGCCATGTCGGAGAGGGTATACGAGGCCGACGACAGATCACCCCGGAGCGCCGCGGGCAGGTCGGCGGGCGGGGCGTCGTGCATGTGCGTCGAGCGCCCGGAATCGCGGTTGTCGAAGCGAACCAGATGCAGATCCCGCGCGACGAGCGCGTCGAGGAACCCGAGCGGCCAATGCACGAGCTGGGCGGCGATGCCCATCACGAGCAGCACCGACGGGCGCGCCGGGTCTCCGCGCTCCTCGTAGGCGATGTCGATGCGTGACGGGCCGACGTTGCGTGCAATGCGTTCGTTCAGCATGGATCGTCCTCCGTTTCCACGAGGCCCTCGAGGGCCTGGTCGAGATACCGAAACAGCTCCGGATCCCATCCGGCGAGGTTCTTGGGCGGATCGACCCGGCGCAGGCGCGCGAGCGCCTCCAAGGTCGCCCGATCGCCACCCGCGAATGCACGGATTCGCGCCATGACCGCGCGGGCCGCGGCGCGGGCGCGCGGCGTCGACGGGGCATCGCCCGCATCCATGCAGGCGCGGAGCTCATGGCCGAGCTCCCGCCAGCGGGCCTCGTCGTCGTCCTTTGCGTCGCCGTTTTTTTCGAGGTCCTCGATGCGGCGAGCCACCCGCGACATCGCCTCGATCGTGGCGAGTGTATCGTCGGGATCGACCTCCCCGTCGGCCTGCGCGCAGGCGCGGTCGAGCAGCAAACGGAGCCGCCCGAGGCGCTCGAGCTCCGCGTCCACGCGGCCCCGGTGGGCGCGCAGGACATCCCCGAGCGCGGCGCTGCCGTCATCGAGCATGTGGCCGATGTCCGCGAGCGACAGGCCGAGATCGCGCAGGGCGCGAATGCGGTAGAGGCGTCGCAGGTCGTGCTCGTCGTAGAGCCGCTGGTTACCTTCCGTCCGGACCGCGGGCGCGAGCAGCCCGATGTGCTCGTAATGATGGAGGGTGCGCACCGTCAATCCGGTGGCCTCCGCGAGCTCGCCGATGCGCCAGCGCCGTCTCCTCGTCGTTCGTTCCCCCATGCCCGCGCGAGTCTACAACCTGACGTCGCGTCAGGTGCAAGCGGCGCGTGTTCACTCCACGAGCCGCCCGAATGCCTCGTTCTCCACGTCCGCCTCGGCGTCGGCCTTCGTCAGGTGGACGCGGCCCGGCAGGTGGTTCGGCGGCGCGTACAGCGTATACAGCTTCAGCGGCGCCTTGCCCGTATTGACGAAATTGTGCCGCACGCCGGGCGTCACGAGCACCACGTCGCCGGGCCGGAAGGGCGACGCGACGCCATTGATGACGACCTTTCCCTCCCCTTCCACCAAAAAGAGGACCTGCTCGACTCGCTGATGCATCTCCTCGCCGATGTCACCCCCCGGCGGGATGCTCATCGCCACGATCTGCATCTTCTTCGCGGTGAAGAGCACGCGGCGAAAGGCCGTATTCTGCCGGGTGAGCGCGGCGATGTCCGCGTGGAACGTCGCCCCGCCCTCCGCGCCCTGCCCCTCGGCCCTCTGCGGAGGCTCGGCCCGCGCGGGCGCCGAGACGAAACCCAAGAGCCCCAGGATTCCCACGAATAAAACTCGCAGCATGAGCCCCCTCCTCGCGCATGACGTTCTCGAGGAGAGCCTAATGCGCCCATTCATGGCCGCCAGCCGTCCCGGCGGAACGGCCGCGGCAGGGCGCGTCCGACGGGGCCTGCGGGACGCTCGACGCCTGCGCGCGCCGCGACCGCCTCGATGGACCATCCTGTGACATATTGGAGATCGAAGGGAGGTTGGCCATGGGGTTCGGACGGTTCTTCTCGTGGGTGGTGGCGGTGGGTGCGGCCGGGTTCTTGGCGGGTTGTGTATCCCAGGCGCGGGCCGGCTCGGGGGGCTCCCAGGGCGGGGCGGGGCCGTGGCCGGTCGCGCAGGTTCGGGTGGCGAGGCCGACGGACAAGCTCGACGAGGTGGTCCGTTTTTATCGGGACGGGGTGGGTTTACCGGAGATCGGCTCGTTTTCGGGGCACGCGGGGTATGACGGGGTGATGCTCGGCTTGCCGGACGCGTCGATACACCTGGAGTTCACGCGTCATGTCGACGGGAGCCCGGGAGCGGCTCCTTCGCGGGACAATTTGCTTGTCCTTTACATCCCGGATCGGGCGGAGCGGATGCGCATCGCGCAGCGGCTCGCGCGGATGGGTTATCCCGAGGTCGAGCCGGAGAACCCGTACTGGAAGGGCAAGAGCGTGACGATCGCGGATCCCGACGGTTATCGCGTGGTGCTCTTCGACGGGACGTTCGGCGCTCGTCCTGCGCCGTGACGGTCGATCCGGGCGGCGGGTCGTCCGGGCGAACCAGGCCGAGCCCGTCGACTCGGTCTTACGGATGCCCGAGCTCGACCTCACACTGCGTCGTATCCGTATTCCCCGTCAACCAGTTCACGAGGCACACGTCCCCGGGGTCGCCTTTGTTCCACAAGAGGCCGCCCTTGTGTTTCTCGCGCAATCGCGCCTTTCGCACGATCGACAGCACCTCGGGGTCCGCCGACTTCGCGTACACCTTCGCCACGAGCTCCGGCTCGAGCGCCAGGACCGAGCGGTAGTTGTCCTCCAGCTCCGCGAGCGTCGTCGACTCTTTGCCGCCGGAGTAGTATTCGTCGTAGTTCTCGACGTTCGGCGAGGTCCGCTCCTCGGGGCGGCGCAGGCCATACTGGCCATAAATGCGCAGCGGACGGGCCGCGTGGCCGTGGCAATCGAGCGTCCCGCAGCGGCGCTCGAGGACCGCCGAGACCGAGCGGAACGCGGCCGGGTCGAAGGGCGGACCGACGATCTCGTTCACGGCAGGGCCGAGGTCCCCGCAACCTGCGACGGAGAGGAACAAAAAGAGGCTCGAAAGACGTCCGGTCTTCATTTCGCAGCTCCCGCGCAGGACGGGCTTTGCGGCGGGAACGGCGGGTCGGTCTGGGTCTCCGCGCAGTAGACCCACCCCGGCGAACCCTGGGTCGGGTTGTCCGTATGGCAGCCGGCGCAGGATCCGTCGCGGCTGATGCGCGTCGACATCACCACGCGTTTCGTGCTCTCGAGCTCCCCCGGCACGGGGTACTCGATCTCGGCGCGCAGCGGGAAGGCAGGGTTCCACGCCTCCTTTTCGATGAAGAAATTGCCCGCGCAGTTCGTGCTGACCTCGAATTGCTCGCCGAACGAGTCCGTGAGCTTCACCTTCACGCCCTCGACGGGCAGCGGCTTCTCCTCGCGGGTCTTCGTCGGGTACGCGTAGATCGTCCCGCCGACGCTCATGATCGGGTTCTCCCGCAGATACTCGCCGTGGCAGAGCACGCAGGGCTGCCCCGGGCGGTGGAACTCCCCCACGGGCACGTTCGGGTCCTCCTCGCCGAGCTGGGTGATGCGCTCGTCGACGGCGCGGTTGCCGCAGCCGAGGACGAGCGAGAGGGCGAAGAGCGACGAGGCGAGCACGGTCCGCGGCGTCATCATTCGACGTCGACCTCCAGCGTCAGCGCGCCGAAATAACCGAAGCGCTGCAGGATGAAGAGCGTGTTCAAGAAGCGCGTGTAGATCACGTCGCCGCTCGCGACGAGGCCCCAGTTCTTGGCCTCGCCAAACGCGATACGCGTGCCGAGGCCGCCGGTCACGCCGAGAAGCGCGCCGAGCTCGCGGTCGCCCGTGCGCAACGCCGGGACCTGCAGGCCCGTCGGCGTCCGCTCGGCCACGTACGCGAGTTGCCAGAAGGCCGCGCCCGTCTGCGCGTGGAAGCGGAAATGCGGCCAGACGCGGATGTTCTTGCCGACGTCGTAGAGGTAACGCAGGTCCGTCGTCGTGGCCTTCACGCCCCAGCTATCGGCGTAGAGCCGCTCCTCGGCGCGGAGCGTGCTCGCGGAGAAGCGGCGCGCGTAACGGGCGGCGAGCGCGAAGCGCTGACGGCTCAGCGGGAGCTGCTCGAGAATACGCTCGGGGTTTCGGTAGAAGTTCACCGTCGCGAGCGACTGGCCCGGCAAGACACGAGGCGCGATGTCCGGCGCGAACGTCGGGATGTAGCGGTAGGGCTTCGAGCTGTCACCCGACTCGACCACCAGGCTGAAGTTCGTCGTCAGGACGGAGTTCTTGTCGAGGACGAACGAGGAGGCGAGGTCGAGCGCGTGGCGCTGGATCCGCCGCGAGAACACCTCGTAGCTCGTGCCCGATCGGCCCGCGATGTCGTACGAGAAGTCGTAGCTCAAGCTCGGCGTGACCGTCTTCTGCTTCAGGTCGATCGCGACCGTGGTGCCCACGCTCGTCGCCAGGTAGTCGGGCTCGATCGACATCGCCGCATGCAGGTTCACGTCGACGTCGCCGAACTTCTTGTGACCGCCGAGCGCAGGCACGTAACGCTGCTCGGTCCAGCGCGGCGAGGCCGTGGCCACGATGTCCGTCGACGCGGCCGTCACCACGTCGACGAGGAACGAGCCACCAAAACCCCAGCCGCTCGTCGGGTTCTCGACGTTGAAGAAGAAGGTCGGGCTCACGACGTCGACCTTGTCCGAGTCGTGATACGCCGAGAACTCCAGGCCGAACTTCATGTTCAGCGGCAGCTTGCGGGCCTTCGAGATGCAGTCGTCGAACTGGTCCTGCGTCTGCGCGTCCTGCATGCACTTGACGAGCGCGCGGTCGATCGCCTTGCCCTTCGGCACGAGCTTGATCTCGACCGTGGCCGTCTCGCCTTCGCCGACGTTCACCCGCTGCTCGAAGGACTGCTCGGCGCCGTTCACCTTGCCCGTCGCGACGATCGTGCGTTCGCCGGGGTTGACGAGGATCTCGGCGCCGAGCTGCTCCTCGCCGAGCTCGACGCCGTTCAAGCGGACCTTGAGGTCGGTCGCGTTCGCGGGCTTCTGCAGGACGATCTTCGGGATCTTGGCGCGCAGCTCGTCGGCGCGCGCCCGCGCCTGCGCCGCCGTCTTGCGGATGTTCTTGCGCGACGCGGCCTCGGCCGTGGCCTCGTAGTCGCTGACGGCCTCGACCCAGAGGCCCGCGCGCGCCTCACACGAGGCGACGAGGAACAACGTCGAGGTGCGATCCTCGGCCTCGTACGAGGCCCTCCCGTACCCGGCGCAGTCGAGCCACTCGCGCTCTTTCTCGGCCTTGATCGCCTGGTCGTAGTAGAACCAGCCCTCGCCCGTGCGCCACCCGCGCGCGGGGCGCTGGCCTTCGTACGTGGCCTTGAGCTTGCCGCTGCCTCCCGACGCAGCGGCGGCGGCCTTGGCCTCTTTCGTCTGCTGGTTGCCGCCGCTCGGCGAGCCGCCGGCGCGCGCGTCGCTCCACGCCTTCTCGATCTCGGGCGAGGTGTAGTCGGGGAAGAGGGCGATCGTCGGGTCTTCCTTGATCGCCGTGGCGAAGGCGGCCTTCGCGTCGCCAGGCTTCTTCATGCCGCCGGCGAGCACGGTGCCGAGCGCGACGTAGAGCTTGGCGCGGACCTTGGAGCTGCAAGAGCTCCTCTTGGCGCACGCTTGTTTCGCCAGGTTGAGCGTGTCGAGCGCCTCCTTGTATCTGCCTTCCTTGTAGCTCGCCTCGAGCACCGTCTGGACGAGGACCTCGACCTCCTCGTCGTTGGGCGCCGCGCTCGCGAGCGCGGGAGCGAGGAGGAGCGCGGCGGCGACGAGCGGGGCGAGGAGGGCTTGTGCGAGGCGGCGCATCACGCGGCGGCCACGATAGCCCCGTCCTCGAGAAAAAGGATCCGACAAGATGGCGACCTTCGGAGGGAGGAAGGAGGAAATCAGTTGCAGCCGCAGCCGCTCCCCGTGCCGCCGCTGCCCCCGACGGCGCCCTCGGTGATGGCGCGCAGGTGCGACTCGCCGAACCCGGCCATGTCGGCCGCCGACATCGTCGGATGCGCGAGCTTGCCGCGCTCGTACGGCGCGACGGGCGCACACCCGGTGCTCGCGAAGAGGCCGCCGCCGAGCACGAGGACCACGAGAAGAGCGCGACCGACGCGCGCGGGGAGCGAGGCAGAGCTGTCGTCGTTCATCATCGCGGAAACTCCGATTTCACTCGTATAACGGGGTTTTTCTCGCCCCGCGTCAAGATTCTTCCTAGGGCCCCGCGTCCCCGCCGCCTCCGCCCGTCCGGCGCAGGCCGCACTGGGCCCACGCCTCGACGACGGCGTAGTCCGCGTCGGTGAGGCCACTCGGCGGCGGCATGGGCGCGCCGCCGCCGGGGGTGCCGCGGAGGTTGCAGAGGATCCAGGAGCGCGAGGGGTCCTCCTCGTTGAGGTAGGGATACCCCTGCGAGCCCGAGTACCCCTTGAGCTCGTCGTAAAACGTGTCGGAGTTGGCGGCGTCGAGGTAGATGCCACGCGCGCCGGGGGCCGCGCCGTGGCAGCCGTTGATGGTGCAGCCGGCCTGGGGGCCGGTGAGGATCGTGAAGACGTCTTGCCAGCTCGGCGCCGTCGTGCACTCCGACGGGTCGAGGACCTGGATCTCGGGGCAGCCGGTCTCCTGGACCTTGGGACCTCCCGGCGGGCCGTAGGGGCAGTCGTCGTCCTTGTCGTTGACGATGGACTGCTCGGTGCACAACTGGTCACCCACGTCGACCTGACAACCTGCAAACGCGGCGAACGCGAGGGCGGGGATCAGGGCGAGGGCGGCGCGAAGGGTGCGGCCCGACCGTACCCTGGGCGAGGTTCTCGCGGTCATGGCCCCGCATGGTGCATCTGGTCGTTCACAAAGTCGACTGGGTGCCTCGGGGCTGAGGTAAGCTCGCGCCGTGCGCGCGGCTCGCCCGCGATCGTGTCAGCCAAACCAGGAGACCTGAATGAGCTCGAGATCGTCCTTTGTCCGCACCCTGAGCGCGCTCGTCATGGGCGCGGCCCTCTCGCTCACCCTCGCCGCGTGCGGCGGCGGCGCCGCGTCGGGCGGCGGTGCAGAGACCGGAGGCGCCGAGGGCGGCCTCGTCGGGCAGCCGGCGCCCGAGTTCACCGCCGAGGCGGTCACGGGCGAGGGCCCGAAGAGCGTGAAGGAAGCGAACGGGAAGGTCACCATCATCGACTTCTGGGCGACGTACTGCGGCCCCTGCAAGAAGTCGTTCCCGAAGTACCAGGAGCTCGTCGATCAGTTCGGCGGCGACCTCAGCGTCATCGCGGTGAGCGTCGACGAGGAGGACACGGACAAGGCCAAGCTCGAGGAGTTCGTCAAGGCGACGGGCGTGAAGTTCTCCGTCGTCTGGGACAAGGACAAGAGCGCGGCGAAGGCCTACAGCCCGCCCAAGATGCCGACCGCGTTCATCGTCGACAAGACGGGCACGGTCCGCCACATCCACGCCGGCTACGGCGAGGGTGAAGAAGAGAAGATCGCCGAGGAGATCAAGACGCTTCTCGGTCAGTAAGTTTCCCACGGTGGGGGGCTCCGGTCGGACCTTCGGTCTTTCCTCCGCCCCCCACACCCCCCGCATCTTTCAACTCGAACGCGCCCTCGCGATCCGCTCGAGCAGCTCGGCCCACGCGGGTGGGCCGGGCAGCACCAGATCCGCCTCGACGTTCGGCGTCGGCCGCTCTGCCGACGCCACGTAGATCCCCGCCCCTCCCCGCTGCCGCGCCAGGGCGATCGCGCCCTCGTCGGTGGTGTCGTCCCCCGCGTACACGACGAACGTCCCCTCCGGCAGGCGCGAGAGCACGAACGCGAGCGCCGTCTCCTTCGACGCGCGCGGGTCACGCGCCTCGACGACCTGCCTGCCGTCGATCACCACGAGCTCCGCGGCGCGCGCAGCTCGGCGGAACGCGGCGAGCATCTCCACCGCCGCCGCGCGCGCGTCCGGCTCGACCTCCCGCACGTGCACGGCGACGCTGCTCGTCTTGCGCTCGACGCGCATGCCGGGGACACGCGCGTGGTGCGCTTCGGCGAGGCGCACGAGCTCGTCGAGCACCCGCGCCGGCGCGACGTGGGCCGCCCCGAGCTGCGTCCCGTCCGGCGCTTCGAGGAAGGCGCCGTGCTCGGCCACGCGGTAGACCGACACGAGCGCGCGCGTCCGTTCGTGCAGGCTCTTCATGTCGCGACCCGAGACGACGGCGAGGTGCACGCCGGGCAAGGCCGCGAGCGCGGAGAGCGCGGAGAGCGCGTCGGCCCGCGCGCGCGCGCCGTCCGGCTCGGTCGTGATGTCCGCGATCGTGCCGTCGAAGTCCGTGGCGACGAGCAACGAGGTGGCTCGGGCGATGCGGGCGACCAGGGCGTGCTCGTCCATGCGCGGAGCGTCCCCCGAAGAAGCGCCGGACGCAAACGTCCGGGCGCGATGGTAGCGTCTTCGTTCATGTGGGGTCCCGGCAAACACGCGCGTCTCGCTTCCGCCTCGTTCGTGATCACGGCCGCGACCCGGCTGCTCGTCGGCTGCGGCGGCGACGAACCCGCGGGCGCGGGCGGCGCAGGCGGGCAAGGCGGCGCCGTCGTGTCGTCGTCGTCCTCTGTCGCGTCGATCGGAGCGTCGACGGGCGCGGGGGGCGCGCTGCCCGAGCTGTTCACGGTGACGGGCGTGGTGACGGACGGCGAGGCGCCCGTGCCCGGCGCGATCGTGATGCAAGGCGGCGGCGCGCCCGCGCTCGTGACGGGGCCCGACGGTGCTTTTATGATCGAGCTCTCGACGGACATCCCGGGCGCGCCCACGGTCGTGGCGGCGAAGGAGGGCTACCGGAGCGCGGGGATCGAGCTCGACGTGCTCCCCGAAGCGCCGATCGAGCTCGTCCTGCGCGAGGCCGCGCCGCCGGACAACACCGACTACCCGTTCGGTCCGCCGGGCGTGGGCGACGAGGCGAAAGACGCGACGACCGCCGTCTGCGGCCATTGCCACACGACGCTGGTCGCGCAATTCCAGCAATCGGCGCACGCGAGAGCGACGCGGGATCCGCTCGTGCAGGACCTCTATGCGGGGACGACGCGCGCGCACGCGGACGCGGGCTCGTGCGCGGCGGCGGGCGGGGCGTGGCGCGCGGGGCGGGTGCCGGGATCGATGATGGAGACGGCGCCGCGTTGTTATCTCGGCGGCGGGGTCTTGCCGGACCTCAACGGTTGTGGGGCGAAGGGCGCGCTCGCGTGTGACGACCCGGCCTTGCCTCCGGCCGAGAGGCCGACGGCGTTCGGCGCGTGCGCCGATTGCCACGCCGCGGGCATCAACGGGAAGGCCGGCGGCCGGGATCTGCTGGAGGCGACGGGGATCGCGTTCGAGCATGGAAACCACTGCGACACGTGCCACAAGGTGCGGGACATCGACCTCGAAAAGCCCCCGGGGACGGCGGGGCGGCTCGTCTTGCAACGGCCGAGCGAGAAGGTCTCGGACGATCCCCTCGGAAAACTGCGGCAGGTGATGTTCGGCCCGCTGCCGGACGTGCCGAACCCGTTCATGGGCGGCAGTTATCAGCCGAAGTTCTCGGAGGCGACGTTCTGCGCGGGTTGCCACGAGCTCTCGCAGCCGGCGCTCCTGCCGGGTCAATCGGTAGACCCTTCACGTTTCCCGGGCGGCCTGCCCGTGCACTCCACGTTCGCGGAGTGGTCCGAGAGCCCCTATGCCGAGATCGGCGCGCCCTGCCAGCATTGCCACATGCCGCCGAACGAGGGGCTCTGGAACACGCTGGACAAGACGACCCCGAAAAACGGCGGCATCACGTTCGGGTTCGTGCGTCCGCCGGAGCAGATCCGGTCGCACGCATTTCGAGGGCCGCTCTCCGGGACGCCGCGGCTCCTCGACCTCTCGCTCGGCATGTGGATGACGGCGAAGGTGATGGGGAGCGTGATCGACGTGGTGGTGACCCTCTCGAACCAGGGGTGCGGGCACGCATTGCCGACGGGCGAGCCGATGCGAGCCCTCGTGCTGGTCATTCGCGCGGAGGCCTGCGGGGAGGTGCTCCTGGCGAAGGCGGGGCCGACGGTGCCGGACGTGGGCGGCGCGTGGGCGGAGGGCGTCGTCGGGCAAGGCGTGACCGTCGCGGGGACGTCATGGGCCTGGCCGGAGGGCGCGGCGCGCGCACAGGCGGGGCAGGTCTTGCGGGTGGTGCGGGAGACGGGGAGCTTCCTGGATTACCCGGGGATCGGGTTCTTCGCGAATCCGGCGCTCTCGCCGGCGGACAAGGGAATCCCGATTCGCCTGCCGGTGGCCGAGCTGAAGGTGCTCTCCGCGGAGAACGGGCACATCGTGGCGGAGGGCGCGGCGGCGGTGATGCCGGGGGATCGGGTCTTCCTCGGCGACGCGCTCGCGGCGGAGCTCCTGGACGGCGCGAATTCGACGGCGCTCGCGGGGGCCCCGGGACAAACGTTCGCGCGGGTGCTCGTGGACGCGGAGGGAAAGCGGTCCGCTCCGCATCATCGCGCGGTGGACATGGCGAGCGACAGCAGGCTCCCGCCGCTCTCGCCGGTCACGAGCGCACATGCGTTCGAGCTGCCGGCGGGTTGTCCGGGCGCGACGGTGACAGCGACGGCGCTCTATCGGCCGGTCCCGGCGGAGATGGCAAAAGAGCGCGGGTGGGAGGCGCGGGATTGGGTGGTGGCGGCGCGGAAGGAGCTCGTCGGCGGCGGCTGAGGGTCGGCCGCCCGCTCGACGCCCCGAAAGCGGAAGAGCCTCCCCTCGGGCAGGCTCTTCCAGGTCGTCCTCTCCACCATTCGCCTTCATGACTCGCCGATATTTACCTCCGCGAAGAGCTCACCGCCCCATCGCCAAAAGGCCACGGTGCGGCTGAACAGCAGGACCACTTCGAGGCCCAGGCCGCTGTCGAATTCGACGCGCCAGCGACCGGGGTCGACTTCGAGGATGCGCACGTGGTGGGAGAGTGCAATCGATGGGCCACGCACTCCCGGCGTGGCGCGCGGATTCCGACGTCCGTCACATGCAAAACGTACGTCCGAGGCAAAGGCGCGGCTTCAGGTGCGCGGCCCTTGCATGGGTGTTGTGCATCCCCCTGGCATCACGCGCGGACGATCCCGCCGTTCGACCTCATTGCAGCACGAGCGCCCGGTTCACGACGCGCCGGACGGCCTCCGTCACCCCGAGACGGACAAATTCGTCCACGCGCGCCAGGATCACCTCGCTCGCGTCGTCCCCCGCCGAGAGACCCCCGCCCGTCCGGAGACAGGCATAATCGAGGATCACGTAATGGTAGGGAGGATCGACGACCTCGACGACCTCGACGAGCGGACCGACCCTCACGACGAGGCCCGACTCCTCGGCCACCTCCCGGGCGACCGCGACCTCGAGCCGCTCTCCAGGTTCCACCCGCCCGCCCGGCAAGGACCACGTCCCGGCCATCGGCGGAAACGCGCGGCGGACGAGCAGGATCCGCGGCTCGTCCTCGCTGCGATCGATCACGGCCGCGCCCACGGCGAGCCGCGGCGCGCCCTCGACGAACCGGACCGCGTCTACCACGCGCCCCGCGCGCTCATCTCGTCTCCCCTGCCCCACAACGCGCGCCGCCCGGCGTGCGCAGCACGAGCTCGTACTCGCCGAGCGAGAGCTCCCGCGGGACCACCACGGGCCCGTGGTAGGCGCCGCGCTCGTCCGTCGAGAGCGCGCCGACGACGAAACCCTCGGGCGCGTTCGTGCTGCGCAAGAGCACGTCGACGCGCACGTTCGGGCACGTGCTGCCGCCGCTCTTCACCTCGCCCCTCAAGATCACCGGCAGCCCTCGGCGTACGTCGCGGCCGACCTCGCCCACCGTGATCTCCGCGGGAGGCGCGTCGGGATCGGCCGGCTCGCTCGTGGTTGGCGCGGGCGGAGGCTCGGGCGCGCTCGCGCTCGACGACGTGGTCGCGCTCGGCGAAGGCGTGGCGCCGTTCTGATCGCCGCTCTGCGACGCGCCGCTCTGCCCGCCGGCCTGATTGCGGGCGCGGTCGGCCATCTCTTGCCCGGAGTCCTGGCTCTCCGGCCACGCGTAGGGGTCGGCGGGCGGCTGGTGCGTGGGGCGATCGTCCTGCTCGGTCTGCATGTTGAGCGCGGCGCCGCCGAGGTCGATGCGATGCCAGAGGTTGCCGTCGAAGGCCTCGACCCACGCGTGCGCCTCGTTGACGATCATGCGCGCGGGCAGGCCGATGTTGAGCGCGGTCACGAGGAAGGCGAACGAGCGGTGCCGGCAGACGCCCTTTCGCGTGAGCGCGAGGTCGAGGTAGATGTCCTCGCGGCCGCGGGGCGGATCGTCGGAGGGCTCGAACGAGCGGAAGTAGCCGACCATCTTCTCGAGCACCTCGCGCGGCCGCATCTCGCGCGAGACGCCGATGGCCTCGGCGACCTGCGTGAAGGCGGCGCGGTGCGTGGCGGGCTGCGGCGGCACGAGGCGGTCGAGCTCGCTCCAGCCGACGTTGGCGAACGTGCTGCCGAACGTCGCGCGCGGGATGCCGAGCTGGACCACGAGGCGCACCTCCTTGCGATCACGACCGCGGACGAACCAGTTGTCGGCGCCGTCGCGCACGACCTCGATCCGCGTCTCGGGGTTCGAGCTCAGGCGGAGCAGGCGCGTCCCGGGGCCGACGTTGGGGATCCGCACGGGCTGGTCGGGGATGAGGCCGACGGAGAAGTCGCCGTAAAACGTCTCCTCGCCCGGGGCGAGCGCGCCGCCGATGGGGACGGGGCGGAGGGTCTTGTCACGGACGGCGAGGGTGTAGTCGTCGAGGACGGCGTCGAAGGCGCGCAGGCGCTTGAAGGGCGCGGTGGAGGGCGTGAACGGGTCTTCGTAGTTCTCGACGTTCGGGCGGCGCGTGTCCCGGTCGGGCTCGTAGGTGGACTCGGGCGTGTCGTCGGTGGTCTGTCCGCCGTAGAGGTTGCGCGCGTCGGGCGGCCTGCGTGGATCGGGCGCGGTGGCGATGCCGCTCGGCGTCTGCACCGCGGCGGGCAGATCGCCGTCGATGGTGGTCGTGTTGAACGAGAGGTTCTCCTGCGGATCGGGCGGGAGAAACTCGTGCAGGATCGTGCTCTGCTGGGCGTCGACCGTGCCGGAGAGGGCGATCGTCGCGGCGAGGACGAAGGGCACGAACGGACGCTGGGCCACGCGCATGACGTTCCGGTAGTGAACCACGAAGGCCCCGGAAGTTCCACGCGTGGCGCGCGAGATCACGCTAGGGCGACGAATACCGCACGACGAGCTCGGAGATCTTCCAGCGGCCTCCGACGCGGCGGTACTTTTCCTCGTAGCCGCCGAAGAACGTCGTCTGCGGGGCGTCGGGCGGCGTGCGCGGCACGGCGTGGATCAGGAACGACCACGACCCCTGGGCCGTATCACCCTCGACCGACAGGATCGGGTTGACGATGTAGTGGGCGCTCCAGCGCGTACCCGCCGGCAGCACGTTCTCGAAGGCATTGAGCAGCTCCGCGCGCCCCGTGAACGTGCCGAAGAAGCCGTAATCGGCGACGGCGTCGTCCGTGAAGAGGTCCGCGAGCGCCACGGCGTTGGCGCTGCTCGGCGAGCCGAGGCAACGGTCGGCGAGGACGGCGTAACGGGCCTTGATCGTGCGGATCGCCTCGAGCGATTCGAGGCGGTCGAGGCGCGAAGGCGGGTCTTTCGGACCATCATGGGGGTGCGACATCTCTCGTCCTCCTTATTCCGTTGTGCGGCGACACGGCCGCTTCGTTGCACTCTATCAGAAGGACACACCTCGCATGCGAGCGGCGGTATGATCGGGACGGTTTCTGAACGCGCACCACACGCCGCGCCAGGAGCGCGAGATGTCCCCTGGTGTCCCTCTCGATGATTGCCCCGAGCTCGTCTCGCATCACGACGCCGCCGGGGTCTTCCTCTTCGCGTCGGCGGCGGCGGCGCGTATCCTCGGGCGCTCGCCCGAGGCGCTCGTCGGGACGTCGATCGTCGAGCTCGGCTGCGAGGCAGATCGAGATGGGCTCGCGCAGGCGTGGCGCGAGGGCGTGACGTCGGGCGAGGCGCGCGGGCTCCGCTACCGGACGGAGCGCGACGGCGCGCTCTTGCACGTGGAGACGAGCCTGCGTGTCGTGACCCAGGGCGAAGCCGCGGGCACGGTCGTGTGCGTGACGCGGGACGTGGAGGACCTCGTGCGCGCCGAGCGCCACGCGGCCGAGCGCCTGGCCGAGGCGGAGCTCGGCTGGACGCACTGGGACGAGCTCGTCGCGCTCGTCCCGGGCATCGTGTGGATCGCGCCGTTCCGCGAGGACGGCAGCCGCGCGAACGCCACGTTCATCAGCGACTACCTCGAGCGCTCGCTCGGCTACTCGCCCGAGGAGTGGCTCACCACGCCGAACTTCTGGGGCACGATCGTGCATCCCGACGACCAGAAGCGCGTGATGGAGGACCTCCCCCGCGCCGTCGAGGAGGGCAGGCCCTCGCCTGCGTACCGGATCCTCGCGCGGGATGGGCGCGTCTCGTACTTCCAGTCGTTCATGCGTGTTCGCCACGGCGCGAACGGCAAACCCGAGTGGTTCTACGGGTTGACGCTCGACGTGACGACCTTCAAGCAAGCCGAGGCGGACAACGCCGCGCTGCTCGCGGCGGTGCGGCGCGCCTCGGAAGAGCACAGGGTCCTGAGCGACCAGCTCACGGCGCGCGCGAGGGAGGTCATCGCGCTCTCGGCGCCGGTCATCCCGCTCGACGACGGCGCGCTCGTCATGCCGCTGCTCGGCGTGGTGGACGAGGAGCGTGCCACGCTCGTCCTGCACAAGCTGCTCGAAGGCATCATGGAGCGGCGCCCGCGGCTCGCCATCCTGGACCTGACGGGCGTGCAGTCGCTCGATCCGGAGGGCGCCTTCGGGCTCGTGCAGGCCGCGCGCGCCGCGACGCTGCTCGGCTCACGCGTGGTGCTCACGGGGCTGCGGGCGGAGGCGGCGCGGACGATCGTCTCCGCGGGCCTCGCGCTCGAGGAGCTCCCGACGCGGGCGACGGTGCAACATGCGCTGAGGGAGCACGGCCCGCGGCGGCGACGATAGGCGCTAGCGCCTCCCGCGACGTGACGGCTGCGGGCGCTCGCGGTGGTGGTGCGGCGTCGGCGACATCGGCGCGGAGCTGCGGAAGCGCTCCAGCGTGGCGGTCGACTCGCCGCGGGCCGTGAGGTCGGCGTAGGCCACCTCCACGGCGGCCTGGAAGAGCTCGGTGCGCGCGAAGCGGCCGGCGCGGCCCGCGGAGAGGCGCGGCATGACCCCGATGATGCGGCGGATGCCGTCGGCGTACCTGCGCGAGAGGGCGAGCCGCTCGATGAGCGGTTCGAGGAAATCGGCCACGGCCGAGCCTCGATCCCGCGCGCCGTCACACGCCTCCTTGAGCGGCTCGAGCAGCAGCAAGGTCCAGAGCACCGTGTCGTCGAGCCCGCCCACCTCGGCGCTGCGCCGGTCGATGTACTCGAGCAGCCGCCACTGCCGCACGCCCGGGCCATCCTCGCGCTCCTCGTCGTAGAGGAGCGAGCTGAGCTCGGGCAGGAGCACGTCGAGCACGCCCGTCTCCCAGCACAGGTAGATCGTCCGGCGCGCCTGACCGCCGCGCAAGAGGCGCAGGATCTCCTCGGACAGGCGCGGGCGGGCCGCGAGCGCGAGGGCCTCGCGGCAGAAGACGATGGCGTCGTAGACGTCCGGCGTGATGCCGAAGCCGAGCCTGCCGGCGAACTTCAGCGCGCGCAGGATACGCACCGGGTCTTCGCGGAAGCGCGTCTCGGGGTCGCCGATCGTGTGCACGACGCGGCGCTCGACGTCGGCCATGCCGCCGACCCAGTCGAGGATCTGGCGCGCCTCGATGTCGTAGAACAGCGCGTTCATGGTGAAGTCGCGCCGCATCGCGTCTTCACTGGCGACGCCGAAGACGTTGTCGCTGCGGATGAGCAGCTCGGCCGACTCGTCGCCGTCGTCCTTCGGGTTGCGCCGGAACGTCGCGACCTCGATGACCTTGCCGCCCTGGAAGAGGACGTGCACCAGGCGGAAGCGGCGGCCGATGATGCGCGAGTTGCGGAACAGCTCGCGCACCTCCTCGGGCCGCGCGCTCGTGGCGACGTCGAAGTCCTTCGGGCTCCGGTCGAGCAAGAGGTCGCGGACGCAGCCGCCGACGAGGTACGCCTCGTGCCCGTGCCGCGTGAGCCTGCGGATGACCTTCTGCACGTCCGGATCGATACGCGACTCCTCGAAGGAGACGTCGTACCGACGCGCGGGCTCGGACGGCGGCAAGGGCAGCGGGGCCTCGCCGACGGTGTAACTCGGCTCGAGGTCGGCCTCGGCGTAATCGGGGAGGTGATTCAGAGGAGAGGGGGTCGTTCGCCCCATGGTTTCCATGCGGCCCGTGGGAGGTTTGCTCGGCTCGCCCGAGCGTTGCGCACGACCAGAGCCGCCCTTCGAGAGGATTCACCGCGTCTAGCAGGGGACGGCCCCGGGGGCAAATGTCCAGCGCGATACGGTGATATTTCCTACCGCAACGAGCGCCCTTCGGGGGTGTCGTGCAGGGCGTCGGCCATGGCGGAGGCGGTGGGGAAGCGGCGGGCCGGGTCCTTCTCGAGCGCGCGTGCGATCACGGCTTCGAGCGCGACCGAGGCCTCGACGGTGGGGTTCACCGTCCGGAGCGGGGGCGGGCGCTCCACGGCGTGTTTCTCGGCGACCCACACGGGCGCCCCGACGAAGGGCGGCGCGCCTGCGAGCATCTCGAAGAGCACGACGCCGAGCGCGTAGATGTCGTTCGTCGGCCGCGCGACCTCCCCCGCGGCTTGCTCGGCCGGCATGTACTCGGGCGTGCCGACGGCCGAGCGCTTCGTGGTGAGCCGAAAGGATCCCTTGCCGCCGGGATCGCCGTCGATCCAGGCGAAGCCGAAGTCGAGCAGCTTGACGAGCTCGCGGCCGTCGGGGGCGTGCACGAGGAAGATGTTCTCGGGTTTGACGTCGCGGTGCACGACGCCGGCGGCGTGCGCGGCGGCGAGGGCGAGGGCGGTATCGGCGGCGATCCGCGTGGCGCGGACGGGCGCGAGCGAGCGCGCGTAGGCGAGCGTGTCGGCGAGGTCGAGGCCCACGAGCAGCTCGGCGACGAAGTACGGCAGGCCGTCGGGCATGGCGCCGAAGTCGTGGATCTGCAGCACGCGAGGATCGGCGATGCGGGTGGCGGCGGCGACCTCGCGATGGAAGCGCGCGCGTAACTTCTCGTTGTGCTGGTGCTCGGGCCTGAGCACCTTGACGGTGAGGCGGGGGCCGCTCCGCCCGCCGCGTAGCCCTTCGGCCACGTAGACGTGCCCCACGCCTCCGCTGCCGAGGTACTGGATGACCCGGAAGCGCTTGTCGATGACGGCTCCGAGGAGCGCATCGGCGGTGGCGGAGCTCTCGCGCTGCATGAGCGTGGGATCTTACCGCGTGACGATCGCGGGCACACGGACGGATTCACGGGGCAACCTCGACCAGTCGAGCGTGGCGGCGAGCTCGTCGAGGGGCGCGGGCGTGTCGCCGAGGTCGTGGCCGTAGGCGCGCGTGATGGCGCGGACGAGCGCGCGTGGATCGTGTCCCTGTGCGCGGTGGTCGCGCAAGGGGACGCCCTTGTCGCGTTTGGCGAGGCGGCTGCCGTCGTCGGCGACGAGCAAGGGGACGTGGGCGAAGGTGAAGGCGGGCGTGTCGCGAGGCCGGAGGAGGTTGGCGAGCAGGAGCTGCCTCGCGGAGGAGCTGGCGAGGTCGCCGCCGCGCACGACGTCGGTGATGTGCATGGCGAGGTCGTCGACGACGCAGGCGAGCTGATAGGCGAACACGCCGTCGCCGCGTCGGAGGACGAAGTCGCCGGTCGCGTGACCGACGTGCTCGGCGTACGAGCCGAGGACGCGGTCGTGCACGGTGACGAGGGCGCGGTCGTCGTCGGGGACGGCGAGCCGGATGGCGGGGGGTCGTCGGAAGTCGCGTTTCCGCATGCCGAAGGGCCTGCAGGTGCCTGGATACCGCGGGCCCTCCTCGCCGGCGTGGGGCGCGCTGGCGGCGCGTGTGATCTCGGCGCGGGAGCAGTCGCAAAAGTAGACGTGGCCCTGCTCGGCGAGGGCGTCGATGGCGGCTTCGTAGAGGGCGAGGCGCTCGGACTGGACGTAGGGCGCGTAGGGGCCGCCGAGCTGGGGGCTTTCGTGGAAGCGCAGGCCGAGCCAGGCGAGGTCGTCGAGGATGGCCTCGGCGGCGCCTGGGACGACCCGGGGGCGGTCGATGTCTTCCATGCGGAGGACGAGGGCGCCGCGAGCTTGCATGGCGGCGGCGGCGCAGAAGAGGGCGGCGGCGGCGCTGCCGAGGTGGAGGGCGCCGGTGGGCGAGGGGGCGAAGCGGCCGCGGTAGGCGGTCATGGTGGCGGTGGAGGGACAGAACCACCGGCGAGGCGGGTCGTCGAGGGGTCGGCGTGGTTTCGGACCAGCGGCGGGGAGGCGGACCGGGGTGGAGGAGCGCCGCACGACACATGCACGGATCGGAGCGCCGCATGCACGGCTCGGAGCGTCAAATGCAAGGGGCGGAGCCTCAAATGCAAGGGGCGGAGCCTCAAATGCAAGGGGCGGAGCCTCAAATGCACGGAGCGGCGCGTCAAATGCAAGGGGCGGAGCGTCAAATGCAAGGGGCGGAGCCTCAAATGCACGGAGCGGCGCGTCAAATGCAAGGGGCGGAGCCTCAAATGCACGGGGCGGAGCGCCGCATGCACGAACGGCGACGCCGCATGCAGGCCCTCTCAGTTCGAGGGCTTCGCCGCGCCCTTCTTCATCATCTGCTCGACGCTCGCCTCGAGCCGCTCGCGGTACGCGCGGAGCTCGTCCACGAGCAGCCGGAGCTCCCGCTCGACGTCCTTGAGCATCTCCATCTTCTCCACGCCCTCGCGCATCCGCACGATGTCCTCGTGCCGGACGTCGAGCCCGCTCTCTTCCATGAGCGAGTCGAAGAGCTCGGGCTCCGCGGCGAGCTCGTCGAGCACCTCTTTCATCTGCTCGGTGCGCGCCTCGCTGCGCGGCATCATGCGCGCCTTCTCCTCCGGCGTGAGCCGCCTCCGGAGCAGCGGGAGCATCTCCATGAGCTCCTCCAGGTGCCGCTGACCCTGCTCGTGATCGACCACGGGCCGCGGGCCGGGCGCGTCCTCGAGCGCCATGCCCACCTCGACCGCGAGGGCGCGGCGTTGCTCGCGCAGGAATGCCACCACGAGGTCGACACGGCGGCGCATCTCGGAGACCGAGAGGGCGTCGAGCCGGCTTTCGAGATCGTCGTCGTCTGCCATGGACATGGATGTCGCTCCTACCGCCCCCGCTCGTAATCCTTCGCCGCCCGCTCCACGATGTCCCAATCCCGCGCCGCGCGCTCCGACTCGGCCACGAGATCCGCCGTGAACAACGTGAGCCCCCACATCCCGTTTTCGCGCCGCCGGAACCCGTAACGGGTCCCCCGCGCCGTCTCTACCGTCGCCCGCTCGCCCACGATCTCCACCTTCGCCAATCCGGACAGGTCCTTCCGGAGCCGCGTCACGAATCCCCGCTTCGTCGCCAGGTCCACCCACACGTCCGCCCCGTCCTCGGCCGTCGCGTGCGCGCGGTACGCGTCGAGCAGGCGCGTGCGCTCGGGCTCGGGGTAGGCCTGCGAGATACGCTCGCTCGCCTTCTTGCGATAATCGCGGATGCTGTAGGCCGCGTGTTGCGCCGAGTCCTCGAGGTAATGGAAGCAGGTGCGCGCGTCGCCCTTCGCCAGGTTGGCCGCGACGCGCATGTAGGCGCCCTCGGGCGTCGTGTCCGGCGGGAACTTGGCCACCGTGTAGGTGACGTACCCGATCACGCCCACCGAGAAGAGGGAGAGGCCAGCGACGAGGGCTTTGCGGCGGGTGACGGGCATCGCGAGGTCGTTTCCACGTACAGGGCCGCTCGGCAAGCGGACCGGCGCTGCGATTCAGAAGGCGTGCACGAAGAGCCCGCTCCGTAGCTTCGGCTCGAACCACGTGCTCTTCGGCGGCATGAGCAAGCCCGCGTCGCTCACCGCGAAGAGCTCCTCGATCTGCGTCGGATAGAGGTGCAAGCCCAGCGTGAACGCGCCCGCGTCGACGCGCCGCTCGAGCTCGCCGAAGCCGCGGATGCCACCCACGAAGTCGACGTGCTTGTCGCGGCGAGGGTCCGTCACGTCGAAGATCGGGCCGAGCAGGAGGTCCTGCACGATCGAGCAGTCGAGCGAGGCGACGGGATCACGCGCGCGCTCGGGATCGAGCGCAGGGGCGCGGAGCAGGTACCACCTGCCGGCGAGGTAGGCGCCGAAGGTGCGCGGCGCGGGCGGGGTCGCGGCGAGGCCGTCGGGGCAAGGCTCGACGCGCATCACCTGCGAGAGCCGCGCGAGGATCTGGTCGGGCGTGCGGCCCTCGAGGTCCCGCACGACGCGGTTGTAGGGCATGATCTTCATCTGGTCGTGCGGGAAGACGACGGCGAGGAAGACGTCGTGCTCGCGGCCGTCGCCGCGTGATTTCTGGTGCACGCGGGCCGCGGCGGCGCTGCGATGGTGGCCGTCGGCCACGTAGAGGCACGGCACGCCCTCGAAGCGCTCTTCGAGGGCGCGCGTGGCGTCGCGGCCGAGCACCCAGAAGCGATGGCCCACGCCGTCCTTCGTGGTGAAGTCGTAGATCGGCGGCGCCTCGGTCGAGGCCCGGACGAGCGCGTCGATCGCCCCATCGTTGCGATACGTGAGGAAGACGGGCTCGTCGTGCGCGGCGAGCTCGTCGATGTGGCGCGTGCGGTCGTCTTCCTTGTCGGCCCGCGTCTTCTCGTGCTTCTTGATCGTGCCCGCGAGGTACTCCGACACGGCCGCGCAGCCGACGACGCCGATCTGGCGGTGCTCGCCCATGGTCTGCGCATAGAGGTAGAGGTGCGGCTCGGGGTCCTGGGAGAGCGCGCCGTCGGCGATGAGCTTCGCGAGGTTCTTCGCGCCGGTCGCGTAGACCGCGTCGTCGTGCTCGTCCGTGCCCTCGGGAAGGTCGATCTCGGGGCGGGAGACGTGCAGGAAGCTCGCGGGGTTGCCCTCGGCGAGCTTGCGCGCCTCGGCCGTGGAGATGACGTCGTACGGCGGGCTCGCCACGACGGCGGCCAGGGAAGGCGCGGGGCGGAAGGCGCGGAAGGGGCGGACGGTGGCCATGCGTGGCGGTTAACCCGGTTGGGTCGAGGCGTCGAGTGGAACGGGCGGCTGGGAAAACCGGGGGCTGGTAGAGTAGGCTGGCCGCGCGAGCAGAGGGACGGACGAGCATGTACATCCGCAAGGTCGCGATCGCGAACATCCGGGGTTTCGGGCTGAACGCCCAGGATGAGGACAGGGCGCAGGTCGAGATCGACCTCACGCGTCCTGACGGGTCGCACGCAGGGTGGACGGTCGTAGCTGGGCGGAATGGCGCAGGGAAGTCGACGTTCCTCAAGGCCATCGCCCTCGCCGTCGCGGGTCCCACCGCGGCGCGAAGCCTCGAGGAGAGCTTCGCCGGGTGGATCCGAAAGGACGCGTCGTGGGGCTACATGGGCGTGGTGATCGAATGCGATCCCTTCGCCGATGGCTTCACGGGGCGCGGCATGACGCCGAAGGACGGAGCCTTCTGGGCAGAAATCGGGCTGGAACGACAAGAGAGTGGCCCCGAGCCCAAGGTGGGTCCCCATAATCCGGACAATCGTCTGAAGCACGCCGAGCGCGGCCCGTGGGCGGAGAACCCCAGAGGCTGGTTCATCGCAGGGTACGGGCCTTTCCGAAGGCTTTCAGGGCACGCTGCCGACAGCATCCGGCTGATGGCCGGGCCCTCGCGGCTCGCGCGGCTCGTGAGCTTGTTCCGTGAAGATTCGTCGCTCTCCGAATGCGTGGTATGGCTCCGAGACGTGGCCTTTCGACGGGCCGAGGGCAGGCCTGGGGCGAAAGAACTCGAAGACGCGGTCATCAAGCTGCTGAACGACGGGCTCTTGCCGGACGGGATGAGGATCCATCACATCGACTCGGAGGGGCTCTGGACCGAGCGAGACGGGGTGATCTTGCCGCTGCGGGATCTGAGCGATGGCTACAGGACCGTGATCGCGCTGGTCCTGGACATCGTAAAGCAGCTTCATGGTTGCTATGGGAAGCTCGACCTCGGGGAACACCCGGATGGTCACGTGGAGGTTTTCGGCGCGGGCGCCGTGCTCATCGATGAAATCGACATCCACCTGCACGTCTCGTGGCAGCAGCGCATCGGGTTCTGGTTGAAGACGCGCTTTCGAGGGATCCAGTTCATCGTCACCTCCCACAGCCCCTTTATCTGCCAGGCGGCCGATCCGAACGGCCTCATCCGCCTGCCTGCGCCGGGGAGCCGGGAACAGGCCGAGCACGTCTCTCCGGAGCTGTTCAAGGTCATCGTGAACGGAGGCGCGGACGAGGCGGCCATGAGCGAGCTCTTCGGGCTGGAGAAGGCGCACTCGGATCGCTCGGAGGAGCTACGGACGCGTGTGGCCGAACTCGAAGCCAAGCTCATCCGCGCCCAGATCACGCCGGAGGAGGAAGCGGAGCTCGGAAGTCTGAAGCAGGAGCTACCCGACACCGGGAGCATGGCGGTGGAGATGGCCCTGCGAGCGGTGAGGGCGGCGGAATGAGGCGCGTCATCCGCGAGCCGCTCAGCGAGGAGACGCTCGCGCGACTTTGCCAGCGGACGCTCCAGATTGCTCGGGCAGGGAACGATCCCAAGCACACGAGGACCTCGGATCGCTGCCAGGCACGCAAAGCAGAAGCTGACCGGCTCTGGGACCAGGAAAAAACGAAGGCTTTCGACGAGATCGATCGCGTCCTTCGCCGCATGGCCCCAGGCAACGAGCAGTGCATGTACTGCGAATGCAGCAAAGGCAGCGACATCGAGCACTTCTGGCCCAAGGAGAAATACCCGGGCCGCGCCTACACCTGGGAGAACTACCTGTGGGCTTGCGGCATCTGCAACACCCATTTCAAGGGAACACAGTTTCCGCGCGACGCGCAGGGAAAACCCCTGCTGGTGAACCCCACCGATGAGGATGAGGAGCCCAGCGTTCATCTCCAGTTCACGCCATCGAGCGGGAAACTCGTCGGGCTGACGGACAAGGGCGACTGGACGGTCCGTGTCCTCGGGTTCGACCGGAGAGCAAACCTGGACAGGGACCGGCGCGATGCCTGGAGAGGGCTGCAGAACAGCATCGTCCAGTACGCCGCAGCGTGCGCGCGCGGTGACGAGAACCTCGCCCTTTACACGCAGGGCGTGATCTGTCGCCATCCGATGGCGAGCGTGCTGCGCACCTTGTTCGACCTCCTCGACAGCCCTCGCGGCGCCGAGCTCGTCGACGCGGACTGCCGCGCAGCCATCCACGCACACCCGGAAATCCGGAGCTGGCCCTGAGTCATCACGCGCCCGCGACGCCACAACCTCTCGCCGACGCGCCACAACCCCTCGCCGCGACGCCACAACCCCTCGCCGCGACGCCACAACCCCTCGCCGCGACGCCACAACCCCGCTCGAACCCGCGGACACCCCTCTCGAACCCGCCACAACCCCTCCCCTCGTTCGCCACAACACCACCCAAACCCGCCACAACACCCTCTTGAACCCGCCACAACGACTTCGCCATGCGCGGACACGCCTCCGCCGAACGCGGACATGTACCCACGAAGATCGGACACGCTCACGCTCACGGCCACCTCCCCCTTGACCACATAGATCCTGTGGTACACGTCCGGGCGTGCCCGTGCCCGGAGACGACGACAACGAGCGGCTGACACCCACGATCCCGCCGCCGCCCATGATCGAGCTGCCCTCGGGCGCGCGCACGCGGCGGGTCATCGCCGTCGGCGGCGGGCGCGGCGGCGTCGGCAAGACGCTGCTCACCGTGAACCTCGGCGTCTACTTCGCCCAGCTCGGCCGCGAGGTCGTCGTCTGCGACACCGATCCGTTCGGCTCGAACCTGCACGGCGTGCTCGGCCTGGAGACGCCGCCGCTCGTGACGAGCGAGGCCCTCGAAGAAGGCAAGGCGAAGCCCGTCGGCACGATCGTCCCCGGCCTGCGCCTCTTGCCCACGGCCTACGATCCCATGACGGCGACCCCGATCCGCCCGAGCCGCGGCTCGCACTGGGCGCGGCAGATCGAGAAGCTCGACGTCGACTACGTCCTCTTGAACCTCGGCGCCTCGACGACGGCCTCCACCCTCGACCTCTTCCTCCAGGCCGACGTCGGCATCTGCGTGACCGCGCCCGAGCCGCTCGCGATCGAGACGACCTACCGCTTCTGTCGCGCGCTCTACCTGCGCGTCCTGCGCCGCGCGCTCACGAAGGAGCGCTTCAAGCTCAGGCTCGTCGAGCGCGTGATCGCCGCCCTGCCGCCGCTCGCCCCGCCGCCCGCGATCGTCGCCGAGATCAAGCGCTACGACGACGGCGTCGCCAAGGTCGCGGCCGAGGAGATGCTCCGGGTCGCCGCGCACCTCGTCGTCGGCCAGACGCGCCTGCGCAGCGACCTCGACCTCGGCATGAGCATGTCCGTCATCGCCGAGCGTTTCCTCGGCATCTCGCTCGACTACCTCGGCCACATCGAGCACGACGACGCCGTCTGGCTCACGGTGCGGCGCAGGCAGCCGCTGCTCATCGACAGCCCCACCTCGAAGAGCGCGCGCAACATCGAGCGCGTGGCGCGCCGCATCCTCGCCCTGCTCGCCGCGCAGAGCACGCGCGGAGGCTCGCTCCCGCCGCGCTCGCCCGCCGCGCAGCAACGCGCCGCCGCCCTGCCCGCCACGCTCTACGAGGTCCTCGGCGTGCCACGCACCGCGGCCGACGACGAGATCCGCCGCGCCGTCAAGCGACAGCGCGAGATCTTCCGCGAGGGCAGCCTGCCGCTCTGCTCCGTCGTCGCGCCCGACGTCTTGCGCCAGGTGCAGGCGCGTATCGAGGAGGCCCACGACACCCTGCTCGATCCCGTGCGCCGCCGCGCCTACGACCTCTCCACCTTCCCCGACGACACGCCCGCCACGGTGGTCCCGCAGCGCAGCGCGAACGCCGCGCAGATGGCCGAGCTCGCCATGATGCAGGCCGAGCTCGCGCGCGAGATCAACGCCGAGACCCAGTTCTCGGGCGCGCTCCTGCGCAAGGTGCGCGAGTCGCAGGGCATCGAGATCGCCGAGATCGCGCAGCGCACGAAGATCAACGTCGCGCACCTCAACGCGATCGAGAACGAGTCGTTCGGGGAGCTGCCGGCGCTCGTGTACGTGCAGGGCTTCGTCCAGCAGGTCGCGAAGCACCTGAAGCTCGACCCTGCGCAGGTCGCGAAGACGTACACGCGCAGGCTCCGGGACCTCTCCCATGGGCGCGCGAGGGGCAGTGGATAAGCCTTCGGACGAAGGACGGGATCGGCTCTTCTCGGCCGCCCTCTTCGTGCTGGCGCTGCTCTTGCGCCTCTACGTCGCCATCGCCTGGGCCCGCGAGCCCGTATGGGACGGGCACTACTACGACTTCGGCGCCCGCCGCATCGCCGAGGGCCTCGGCTACTCGGACGACGTGGTCGTCGGCGGCGCGCGTGTCTGGCACCCGTGGTGCCACTACCCCGTCGGATACAGCGGCTTTCTCGCGATCTTCTACCGGATCTTCGGCGCCGGCCCGACCACCGCGCCCGTGGTCAACGCCGTCACGGGCGCCCTCGTCGTGGTGCTCGTGCACCGGCTCGCGCGGTACGCGACCACGAAGAACCGCGCCCGCGCCGCGGGCCTCTTCTGCGCGCTCGACCCGGGCCTCATCGTCTACGCCGCGCTGGTCATGACCGAGCCACTCGCCGCGCTGGGGCTCGTCGCCGCGGGGTGGCTCGTCGCGCGTGACGCGAAGGAAAAGCCCCTGCGCGGCGCCCTCTTCGCGGGCCTCGCGCTCGGCCTGACCACGCTCGTCCGGCCGCAGACCTTGCTCGTCGCGCCCGCGCTCGGGTTCTTCACGATGGGCGACGGAACGCTCCGCGCGAAGGTGAAGAAGGGCCTCGTCACGGCCGGAATCACGCTCGTGACCGCCGTGCTCATCGTCCTGCCCTGGACCGCGCGTAACTGCCGCGTGATGGACGGCTGCGCCTTCGTCTCCACGAACGGCGGCTGGAACCTGGCGATCGGCGCCTCCCCACGCGCGACGGGCCGCTTCGAGACGTTACGCGCGAGCGACGGATGCAAGGTCGTCACGGGCCAGGTCCAGCAGGACCGTTGCTGGCGCGACGAGGGCCTGCGCTGGATCGCGGACGATCCCGTCCGCTGGCTCTCGCTCGTGCCGAAGAAGCTCGGCCACACCTTCGATCACGAGTCGTTCCCGATGGGCTACCTCGGCGAGGCGAACCCCGCGGCCTGGCCCGAAGAACGCAAAGCCCAGGGCCGCGCCCTGCTCACCACGTCACACGTCGCGCTGCTCGCGCTCGCCGCGCTTGGCCTCGTCGCCTCTCCGCTCGGCCGTTTGCCGCTGCGCGCGCGCCTCACGCAGCTCGCCGCGTTGCTCGCCGTCCTCGGCTTCGTGCTCCACGGCGTGCTCGCCGACGCGCATCCGTTCTGGCCGCTCGCCGTGTTGATCGTTCTCTTCGGCGCCTTGCCGCTCCCGGGCGCGCCGGCGCGCAACGCCACGACGGGTTACCTCGTCTTCGCCGTCGCCACCGTGGCCCTGACGCACGCGATCTTCTTCGGCGAGGACCGCTATCACATGGTGATCACGCCGGTCCTCTGCCTGCTCGCGGCGCTCGCGCTCCGCCCGTCGACCGCGGCTGCAGACGTTGCCCCACGGCCCTGATCAGGTCTGATAGAGTACCTTCATGCTGAAGAACCTGAGCCGCGAGGATCGTCTCCGGGTGATGCGGTTCGTGTGCTCGTTCGCCTGGGCGGACCTCGAGATCAAGCCCAAGGAGCGCGCGCTCGTCCACAAGATGGTCAAGGAGCTGCACCTCGAGCCGGACGAGGCGAAGCAGGTCGAGGGCTGGCTGAAGGTCCCGCCGCGCGCCGAGGAGGTCGACCCGGCCGCGATCCCACGCGCGCACCGGCAGATGGTGCTCGATGCCGCGCGCCGCATGATCAAGGCCGACGGGAACGTGGACCCGGAGGAGCAGGAGAGCCTGTCCCTGCTCGAACAGCTCCTGGCTTGATGGTGGGGGGCTCCGGTCGGACTGCTTTGCAGTCCTTCCTCTGCCCCCCACACCCCCCGCGCGTAAGCGTTCGCCACGCCTGGCGTCCGTCTGGTACGCTCGAAGCGTGCTTCGCCATGGTTTCGGTCGCCGGCGCGGGATCACCCTCGCGTGTTTGGCGACCGCGCTCGCCTTCACCTTCGCCCCCGCAAGGCACGCAGGCGCGTTCCCGCACGTCGTCCGCTCGGGCGAGACGCTCGCCCAGATCGCCGAGCGCGTGTACGGCCGCGTCGAGATGGAGCAGATCCTCGTCGCGGCCAACGCCCTCGACGCAGGCAGGGGCCTGTCGATCGTGCCAGGCATGCGCCTCGAAATCCCCTCGGTCGGGCACCACCGCGTCGCCGCCGGCGAGACCTGGACCTCGCTCGCCGACACCCTGCTCGGCCACCCCGATCGCAGCGACGTCCTCGCCATCTCGAACAACGCCAAGCCCTGGATCCAGCCCACCGAAGGCGAGGAGATCCTCGTCCCCTACAACCTGCGTTTCGTGGCGGGGCCGGGCGACTCGACGCTGACGGTCGCCTACCGCTTCCTCGGCCACCGCGACAAGGCGTGGATGCTCGATCGGTACAACCGCCTCGGCGGCGAGCCGCTCCACCGCGGCGACGTGGTGCTCGTGCCGCTCACCGAGCTCGAGCTCACGGCCGAAGGGAAGGTCCTCGCCGCGAGCGCCGGCGCGCTCGTCCGCTCCGAGGGCGCGGGCCAGGCGCGGGAAGCCCAGCGCCGCGCCGAGGTCGAGCTGCCGCAGCTCGCCGCCGACGTCCGCAACGGCCGCTACGTCGACGCCGTCACGCGTGGCAACCGCCTGCTCGGCTCCGGCGACCTCTCGCGCACCCAGCTCGCGCAGATCCACCAGCGCCTCGTCGAGGCCTACGTCGCGCTCGACTCGCAGGGCCTCGCCGAGACCTCCTGCCTCGCCTGGCGCGAGGCCGATCCCTCGCTCGTGCTCGACCCGATCGAGCTCTCCCCGAAGATCCTCCGCGCCTGCACGAACGCGAGCACCCTCGGCGCCGCCGCGCCGCCCGCGTCGGCCGTCCCCTCGGCTTCCGCCTCCGCAGCCCCCGCGGCGCCACGCCGCGCGCCCGCTGGAGGTCGGTAGGCGTGGAGCCGAGCGAGACGAGCGCCCCGACCTCCGAGAGCGCTCCGCGCCTGCCGTCGGGCCGGATCGTCGCCTCGCGGTACACGGTCGAGTCCGTCGTCGGCGAGGGCGCGAGCGGCATCGTCTACGTCGCCACGGACGGCGAGACGGGCGCGCGTGTCGCGCTGAAGGTCATCCACGCGAGCCTCTGCTTCGATCCGCTCTTCTCGCGCCGCTTCTCGCGTGAGGCCTCGATCCTGAAGGCGCTCGAGGGCAACCACATCGTCCGCCTGCTCGACGTCACCGAGGACGAAGGCCTGCCCGTGCTCGTGCTCGAGTACGTCGATGGAGCCTCGCTCGACGCGATCTTGCGCGCGCACCGGCCCTCGCTCGAGGAGGCCGTGGAGATCACGCTCCAGATCTGCGCCGCGCTCGGCGCCGCGCACGCGGGCGGCTTCGTGCACCGCGACCTCAAGCCCGCGAACGTGATCATCCAGGGCGAGCTCGGCACGGGTCGTGTCCCCATGGTCTGGGTCGTCGACTTCGGCCTCGGCAAGGCCCTGCACCGCGACCCCTCCGGCACCTCGCTCACCGAGCGCAACATGATCCTCGGCACGCCCGAGTACATGTCGCCCGAGCAGGTCCGCGGCGACGACGTCGACCATCGCTGCGACATCTACGCCGCCGGCGTGATCCTCTTCGAGATGCTCACGGGCCGCGCTCCGTTCGGGGGCAAGACGCCCATCGCGGCCATGACCGCGCACCTCACCGAGCCGGTCCCCTCGCCGCGCGCGTCGAGCCCCGATCGCGACATCCCGCCCGCGCTCGAGGCCGTCGTCCACCGCGCCCTCGCGAAGAACCCCGACGAGCGCTACGAGACGGCGCGCGCCTTCGCCGAGGCCCTCTCCGCGGCGCGCGACGCGCCTCACGTCATCGCGCCCTCGGCCGTCGACGACGCCGACGCGCTCGCCACCGGCGACACCGAGCTCGAGCTGCGCGGGGCCGTCGCCAAGGCCGTGACGCTCGAAGCGAAGGCCGCGCCGGCCGTGAAGGCGCCCGCGGAGCGCCCGGGACAGCCTTCGAGGTGGTTGTGGATCGTCCTCGGGGTCGTGCTCGCGGCCGTGGCGATCATCGTCGGCGCGATGGCCGGCGCGAGGTAGACGCGGCGCCTCCATCGCGGCGATAATGCGCTGCGATCATGAGAACGCGCTTCCTTTCGAAACCTTGTTTTCTCGCGGCCACCACGTTTGCCCTCGCGGTCGCCCTTTTTTCTGGCGAGGCGTCTGCCGAGGTCGTCGCCGTCGATTGCGACGTCGATCCCGACTGGTGCAAGACCGCCCCGATCTCCTTCTCCGAGAGCGACTCGCTCCCGATCGAATGGAGCTTCGACACTGGCTGGGTCCCTCAGGGCTCGCCCGTGCAGGTCCACGTCTGGGCGGGCGTCTATGCGACGACGCGTGTCTCGCTGAAAGGCGCGCTCGAGACGAGCTGGCCCGAGGCCCTGCTCGTGCGCGCGCCGGGCACCCCGAGCGGCGGCCTGCTCGGCTTCCACTACGGCGTCGAGCTCGGCGCGCAGGCGCAGCTCCACGTGAAGATCGGCGGCATCCCGTACGACTGGGTCGGCGACATCCCGTACGTCCCGCAGATCGATTTCCAGGTCGAGGGCGAGCAGATCTTCGACGCGTGGGGGTGGAAGCCCGGCGCCACGCTCTCCAGCAAGACCCAGCCGCAGACGATCATCGAGGTTGGCCTCGGCGACATCATCAGCATCCCCAGCGTCTTCGTCGACGGCGGCCTCAAGGTCGACGTGCAGATGGAGCTCGCGGCGACGTACACGACCGAGCGGATCGTCGTCGAGTCCGAGGGCAAGACCGTCGTCGGCGGCGACATCACCGAGGAGGGCGGCGAGACGAAGGCGAGTTACCTCAACGGCCCTGCGATCGACCTCGACGTGCACCCCGAGGGGCACGTCGATTACGACGGCATCATCCACATCATCCCGGGCATGTGGATCGAGATCCTCGGCCAGAACTTCGCGTTCGACCTCTTCGACATCCCCATCTCCTTCCCGATCACGCAGACGAAGTGGGTCTTCCCGAAGCAACGCGTGCACGTCCCGCTGCCCGACGTCGTGCTCCCGAAGGAAGAGATCGATTTCGGCGAGGTCGAGGTCGGGCAGAAGAGCCTGGAGAGCTTCGGCTTGTGGAACGCGGGCGAGGCGCGGGCGAAGCTCACGATCGTCTCGAGCAACCCCGAGCTCTTCCCCGCGTGGGACCCGGGCCTCGAGATCGAGCCCGGCATCACCGCCGATACGGCCGTGCGCTTCATGCCCAAGAAAAATGGCCCCTTCGAGGCGACCTTGTTCATCGCCTCGAACGACCCGAGCGACCCGGTCCAGACGATCCTCCTCAAGGGCGTGGGCTTCGGCGGCCCCGTCGATCCCTCCGCTTCGCAGGACATCTCGCAGGAGAGCGGCTGCGCCTGCCGCGCCGCGGGCGGCGACGACACCAAGAGCCCCGCGCCCGCGGGCCTCGCCCTCACCGCCCTCGCCGGGGCCGCGGCGATGGTGCGGCGCTCCCGTAAGGTGGGTCGGCGCTGACCTCCCCGGGTACCCACGGACCCCCCCGCGCGGCTGTCACCGGATCAACACGCGCGACATTTCGCTAGATCACAGGCGTTACCATGGGTCTCCGACGACCCCCTGTTTGCGCAGATTGCGCAAATCTCCGCCAATTCCTTGGCTGGCATGCTCGTTGCTAAACTCCATTGCGGACCTGACTTCAGACTCGGGGAGTTCCTGATATGTCGACGGCCACGCAGGACCAGCACAACCACGAAACCCAGCCCTCTTCGCAGACCCGCGCCGTACGCCAGGCGCTCACCTCCTTGGGATCTCGTGTGGTCGGCAAGAGCGCCGCGATCCAGGAGGTCGTCCGCGCGCTCGAAGGCCTCGCCCTCTCCCGCACGCCCGCGCTCTTCGCGGGCGAGCCCGGCACCGGCAAGCGATTCTTCGCCCGGGTCCTGCACGAGACGGCCGCCCAGGGCCCGCTCGTCGTGCTCTCCGGCGCCGAAGCGCCGATCGACCTCGCCGCGCTCCGCAGCGCCGCCGACAGCGCCCGCGGCGGGACGCTGGTCGTCGCCGGGCTCGATCACCTCGCCCCCGAGCTCCACGAGGAGCTCGTCGCGCTCGCCAGCCGCGGCGAGGCGCGCCTCGTCTGCACCTCCGCCGCGCCGCTCGACCCGAGCCTCCCCTGCGCCGCGCTCGTCGCGCTCTTCGCCACGAGCACGGTCGAGGTCCCGACGCTGGAGCAACGCGGCGAGGACATGCCCGAGCTCGCGCAGCACTTCTTCGAGCTCCACGCGACGCGCGCCCGTCGCAACGACCTGCGCGGCATCTCCCCGGAGGCGGTCGCGCTGCTCGAGGGCCACGCCTTCGCGGAGAACGTGCGCAGCCTCGAGCGCGCGATCGACCAGGCGATCGCGTTCGCCGAAGGCCCCTACGTGACCGCCTCGGACCTTCCCGAGGAGATCCGCGGCGCGAAGCCCACGAGTTTGCCGCTCCTGCTCGGCGCGTTACCCGTGCAGGGGCTCGACCTGCGCGCCGCGGTCGAGGAGTTCGAGACGCGTATGATCCTCCAGGCGCTCGAGCGCACGGGCTGGAACAAGAACCGCGCCTCGCGCCTGCTCGGCCTGAACCGCACGACGCTCGTCGAGATGATCAAGCGCAAGCGCCTCGCGCCTCCGACCGGCGTCCGCAAGCCGGGCGCGTTCGCCGTGAAGGCGGAGCTGCAGTCGGCGCACGCCGACGCGGAGTGACTACCGCATCACATCCTTGAAGCTCATCGCCGGCTTCGGCGGCCCCTCGTGGGCCAGCTTGATCACGAGGTCGGCCATCTTCTCCACCGTCCACTTGAAGTGCTCGGGCCCGAGCGACGTGATGTCGAAGTCGGGCGCCGAGTTCATGAAGTCGATCGCGTACGGCACGCCGTCGCGGATCGCGAGCTCGACCGTGTTCATGTCGTAGCCGAGCGCCCCGCAGAGCGTGCGCGCGTCCTCCACGCATCGCGCGAGCAGCGCGGGCTCGAGCGGCGGCATCGTCTCGCTCGCCCGCACGTACCTGTCGAAGTGCCCGAGCCGCGGATCCCAGAGCGCGGGTAGCACGTGCTCCTTGCCGATCACGATGCAACGCACGTACTGCGACCACGGGATCGCCTCCTGCGCGATCATCGTGAGCGTCCCCGTCCGGTCGTAGGCGCGCCACAGCTCCTCGAGCGAGCTCACGCGGTACACGTCGCGGAACCCTCCGCCCCAGTGCGGCTTGATGAACATCGGGAAGCCGAGCTCGCGCGCCGCACCTTGCCAGTCGAGCGGGAAACGCAGGTTGCAGAGCGTCTCGCTCGACACCCCCTCGACGTACGACTTCGACGGCAAGACCACGGTCTTCGGCACCCGCACCCCGAGCCGCGCCGCGAGCGCCGTGCCGAAGAGTTTGTCGTCGGCGATCCGCCAGAACGGGTTGTTCACCACGCGCGTGCCGTGCAGCGCCGCGAGCTTCAGCACGGGCTGGTAACACGTCACCTCGTGCGAGATGCGATCGACGAGCACGTCGTAGGCCGGCGGCCGATCGATCGACGTGATGTCGAGCTCGGCGTAACTCACGACGACGCCGGCGTCGCGGCGCGCGACCTCGGCGATCAGGGCATCGGGAAAGGAGCGCTCACGTCCGACGAGCAGGCCAACGCGGAGGACCATGGAGCCCTCCTACACCAAACGCTCGCGCTCGTCACACGGCCATGCTGCGCAGCTCGCGCTTGAGCACCTTGCCCGTCGGGTTGCGCGGCAAGGACGGAAGAAACACGAACTCGCGCGGCACCTTCGCGCCCGAGAGCCGCGCGCGGCAGTACGCATCGAGCTCCTTCGCCTCCGCGCTCGCGCCCTCCTTCAGCACCACGAACGCGCGCACCCGCTCGCCCCACGCTTCGTCCGGCACGCCCACGATCGCGACGTCCGCGACCGCCGGGTGCTCGTGCAGCGTGGCCTCCACCTCGGCCGGGTACACGTTCACGCCGCCCGAGATGATCATGTCGCGCTTGCGACCTTCGAGGAAGAAGTAGCCGCGCTCGTCCCTCCGCGCGAGGTCGCCGACCGAGAAGAACCCCTCGCGCCTCGCCTCCTGCGTGCCCGCGTCGTCGTCGTGATACCCCGAGAAGAGCTGCCCGCTCCGCGCGTAGAGCTCGCCCACCTCCCCCGGCCCGCAGATCCGCCCCGCCTCGTCGTAGAGCCGCACCTCCGCGCCCGGGATCACGCGGCCGATCGTGCCCGGCGCCGCCCGCATATCCGCGGGCTTGGCCAGCGTCACCACGCCCGTCTCCGTCGCGCCGTAGAAGTTGAACAGTTTGTCCCCGAACAGACGCAGCACCTCGTTCGCCAGCGGGATCGACAGCGCAGCGCCGCCCGTGAAGATCGCCTTCAGCGACGACGTGTCGTAACGCCGGATCTTCTCCTCCCCGAGCTCCACGATCCGGTGCAGCATCGTCGGCACCACGGCGGTCGTGGTCACGCGGTAGCGCTCGATCGCCTCGAGGAACGACTCGGGCCGGAACTCGCGCAGCACGATCACCGTGCTGTTCACGATGTACGACATCGTGATGAACCCGAACGCCGTCGCGTGATAGAGCGGGCACACCGCGAGGTGCACCTCGCCCACTTCCATCGGCGTCTCCCCGATGAACGCGAGCGCCGCCGCCGTCAATCCCCGCGCGAACTGCCGCACCGCGCCCTTCGGTTTGCCCGTCGTGCCCGAGGTGTACATCACGACCGCGGGCTCCTCTCCGCCCTTCGGCGGCGCGCCCTTCGCCGACGCGACGAGCGCCTCGAGCGTCGCGAACGGCTCGACCGCGCCGCCGACGGAGAAGAGTCGATCCTCGACACGCGCGAGCTTCGGCGCGACCACGCGCGCGACCTCGGCGACGTCCGCGTCGAAGATGAGCGCGCGTGCCCCCGAGTGCGTCACCACGTACTCGAGCTCGCTCGGCGTCGACCGGTACGAACAGCTCACGGCGCCGCAGCCGAGCTTGCCGGCGGCGATCTGGAGCAGCACGAACTCCGGCCGGTTCTTGATCATCAGCGCGATCCTGTCGCCGGGCCGGACGCCCCGCTCGGCGAGGCCCGCGGCGATACGCGTCACGCGCTCGTTCATCTCGGAGAACGAGTAGGCCCTTTCCTCCACGAGCCTGCCGCTCGGCAGCGCGTGCAGCCCGACGAGGCCCACGGTGTCGGGATCGTTGTGCGCCATGAAGTGGAAGAGCAGCGGAGGCGTCGCCTTCCCGCCTCGTAAAACCTCACGCGCGGCGGCCTCGAGCCCGGCCCAGCGGACGTGACTCGTCATCTTGGTCTGGATCGCGACGCGGCCCACCGTACGCGCCCCGAACACCACGTCCTTGGCGGCCTGCTCGAGCGCCTCGAGCCTCTCCTTCCAGTGCATGCCCGGATTGTAGTCTCGCGACGTTGCGGATAGGTTACTCCCGTGAGCGACCGGCGAAGTACCGGAGGCCGCGCGGCCATCGAGCTGAACGTCGAGTACAAGCGGCTCAACACGTTCTTCGCCGACTACACGCGCAACATCTCGAAGGGCGGCACGTTCATCCGCACCGACCGGCCCCTCGACGTGAACACCGAGTTCGTCTTCGCGCTCAGCATCAAGAACCTCGCCGAGCCCCTCCGCCTGCGCGGCCGGGTCAAGTGGATCGTGCGCCCCGTCGACGCGACGCCCGACTCTCCCGCCGGCATGGGCATCGAGTTCCAGTACAACGACGACAAAGAGCGGCGCGAGACCGAGGCCATCGTCGAGCGGCTCATGGCGAACGAGCTCGGTGAAGAGCTCGCCGGCAAGCTGCTCGGACACAAGCCGAACATGTAGACGTAAGCTCGAAGGAGCTCGTTTCGTCTCTCCTGGTCTCCGAGCACGCGAGCGCCTCGTCGCCTCGTGCAGGATCGCCGCCGCCGTGTACACTCCGCGAAGATGCCTCCGAGATCTTCGCCCCGCGCGCGCGCTTTCGCCCGAGCCATCCTCGTCTCGCTCCTCGCCGCGGGCTGCGGGGCGCCGGCACAACCCGCGAAGACCCCCGTGCCGACCATCGAGGGCCCCGTCCGCCCGGTGGACGTCCAGGACGCGGACTTCTCCAGCTCGCTCGCCAAGGTCCTGCAAGACGGTTCCCGCACCCCGGAGCGCCTCGGCCTCGTCGCGGGCGTCGTGCGCCGCCAGCTCGCGCACGCCGAGCGTCGCTTCGCCCTCGGAGAGCCCGAGCGAGGGACCTCCAGCGTGATGGGCGCCCTCTACCTCGTCCGCGTCGGCGAGGGGCAAGGCGCGATGGTCGACGCGGCCGGCGCGCGCGCGCTCGACGGCGCGATCAAGCACCTCTCGGCGCTCGGCGACGAGGGGCGCGTCCACGCGCTCATGCGCATGCGCGCCGCCGCGCTCGGCGAGAGCGCGCCTGGCCGCGCCGAGCTCGACGAGCACATCAAGAACCTCGAGCGCTGGATCGGCGACACCCACGCGGGCAGCCCCGGCGTTCGTCTCGGCGCCGAGGCGCGTTATCTCGCCGCCCGCGCCATGGTGGATCCCTCCGGCGAGACGCTCGACGCCGCGGCGAAAGCGATCGAGGCCTGGGTCGGGCGGGGCATCGAGATCAACCGCATCTTCCGGCAGACCGGCAAGCGCCCCGAGCGCGCCGAGGGCATGGAGGCCGCCCGCTCCATCGAGACGGGCGCGGCGATGCTCGCGTCGATCTTCGCCCGCCACGGCGACGCCCAGGGCGCCTTGTCGCGGATCGAGAGCACCGAGGTCCGCCTCATCACCGAGCCCATGCTCCGCCGCAGCCTCATCGTCGCCTCGGAGGAGGGCGACGCGCAGGCGTGGGAGATGCTCGCGGCGGCCTTCGCCAGCGAGGGCGCGCCCACGACGGAGGAGGACGACCGCGAAGAGCGGCTCGATCCGCGCCTCGTCGAGGCGGGCGTCTGGGGCAGCGTGCTCGAGGCCTACCGCAAGGACCCGAAGAACCTCCGCCTCTCGGCCCTGCTCGCCGAGCAGCTCGTGCAGCTCGGCATGTCCGAGGGCGCGCCGGCCGTGCTCGCGGGCGCGCTCGGCGCGCAGCCGAACCCGCGCTTCGTCGCGGCTGCGACCCGCATCGTCCTCGAGGGCATGGCCGTCGACGCCGACGCGGGCGACATCGACGCCGTGCGCCGCACCTTCCGCGCCGCGGGGCCCCTGCTCGCCGCGGCCGATCGCCCCGAGATCACGAACGCCGGCCTCGAACCCACGCCGGCGCGCCTGCGCTGGCTCATGGCCTCCGTCGAGGTGCGCACGGGCAACCTCGAAGCGGCGCGCCCGCTCTATGTGGCCGCGGCGAAGGGCGAGCCCTCCGTCTCTGCGTGGCTCGCCGTCGCGCGCGCCGATCGACAAGCCAAGGACGCGACGGCCGCGCTCGACAACCTGCGCCGCGCGTACGGCGCGCCCGACGCGCGTGTCGCGCTCGGCGACCTCGCCGAGGCGCACCTGCTCGCCTTCGAGATCCAGCGCGACCTCAAGGCCCACGACGCGGCCAAGGCCGAGCTCTCCGAGGCGCTCTCGGCGGCGCTCGCCTCGCGCACGCAACGCGGCGACGCGGGGAGACGCGCGCGGGCCGAGACCTTGCTCGGCCGCGTGCTCGAGGCGTACGGCGACGCCAAGGCGGCGCGGCGCGCCCATGATCGGGCCCTCGCCGTGGCGGCCACCGATCGTCCTGCGCTCGGCGCAACGGTCCTCCAGGTCGCCTCGCGTGCGCTCGTGCGGCGTGACCTCGAGGCTGCGCGTGCGGCCGTCCGCCAGGGCCTCGAAGCCGACGTCGACCAGGAAGAGCGCATCTACGGCGGCCTGTGGCTCTACCTGCTCGAACGAGAGCTCCGCGCCGCCCCGGACGACACGACCTTGCGTGCGCTCTCGACGAACGGTGATCGGGACGCGTGGGTCGTGAAGCTCGCGCAGTGGGCGCTCGGGCGGATGACCGACGACGGCCTGCGCGCCTCTGCCCAGAACGAGGCGCAGCGCGTCGAGGCGGAGTTTTACACGGCCATGTCGCGCCGCGCGTCCGGCGACCCTGCGGCGAAGGACCGCTTGCGCAAGGTCGCCGAGAGCCCGGTCCTCGATCTCGTCGAGGTCCAGCTCGCGCGGGACCTTCTCGCGCCGATTTTTCGCGCGGAGCTGCCTCAGGGCGCCGCCCTTCCCTGATCAGCCCTGGGCGACGACGCCCGGAAAGTGCATTTCTCTCCCCGCGCCGACTGCGAATGATATCCTACAATCATGAGTTCCTTATGGTTGCGGGGTTCTTGGGTCCTCGTATGTTCGAGTGCGCTTTTCCTCGCCGGGTGTGGCGCTGATGGATCGGTCGTCTGGCCGGTCAGCGCCGAGACCGGGGGCGATTTTCCGCTCTCCTCCACGTTCGGCCCTCGTGTCCGCACGGACGACGACGTCTACGACTTTCATCGTGGCATCGACATCGCCGTGCCCGAGGGGACCGACGTCCACGCCATCGCCGCGGGCAGGGTGACCGAGGTTCAGGAGAACACGAGCGCCGGCGGCATGATGGTCAAGGTCGATCACGGCGACTACTACAGCACCTACATTCATTGCTCCTCGGTCGAGGTCGACGTCGGGGACAGCGTCGACCCCGGCGACGTCATCGCCCTCAGCGGCAAGGCCACGAATGGCTTTGCGCACCTGCACTTCGAGATTCGCAAGCCCGGCGACGACCGGAAGGACTGCGTCCACCCGCTCGACGTCCTGCCTTACGCCGACAAGGGCGCGCCGACGCTGGAGATCGGCAAGGTGGACATGACGAACCCCCTCGAGCCCCGGATCACGATCACGACCCGCGTGCCTGCCGGCGAGCTCGATTTGCGCAGCGTCTCGGTCGCCACCTTCGAGGCCGACGCCGGGGCCGTCCTTTCGGGCCTCAGGCCCCTCTCGGAGCGGGTCTACGACATCGAGGCGTGGAACCGCGCCTATACCGCGCCCGCGTCCGACGCCGTCGTCGACGACCCGAACCACGAGGGCATCCTCGTGCGCCCGCAAAAATACAACAATACGATGTCCGCGTCCGAGATCGATTTCACGTTCACGGGCCTCGTCGGCACCGTCACGAGCGGCCTCCTCCGCGTCCGGGCCGTGGCCACGGACGTGAGGGGCAACGAGATCGCCGTCGAATCGCAGTGAGGCGCGGCGCGGCGGCCTCGGGGCGCGCGGGTTACTTGCTCGCTTTGAGCGTCGTGTAGGCGGTGATCAGGTTCCGGTAATCCGGGATGTGGTTCGAGAACAGGGCGGCGAGGCCCTCCACGTCGTTGCGCCAATCGCGGTGCAGCTCGCAGGCCACGCCGAACCAGGTCATGAGCTGCGCGCCGGCGGCGGCCATACGATTCCACGCGGCGTCTCGGGTCACCTCGTTGAACGTGCCCGAGGCGTCCGTGACGACGAAGACCTCATAACCTTCCGCGATCGCCGAGAGCGCCGGGAATGCCACGCAGACCTCGGTGACGACGCCCGCGAGGATGAGCTGCTTCTTCCCCGTCGCCTTGACGGCCGCGACGAAGTCCTCGTTGTCCCAGGCGTTGATCTGCCCCGGCCGCGCGATGAACGGCGCGTCGGGGAAGGTCTGCTTCAGCTCCGGCACGAGCGGGCCGTTTGGTCCCTCCTCGAAGCTCGTCGTCAAGATCGTCGGCAATTTGAAATATTTCGCCAGGTCGGCGAGCGCCAGCACGTTGTTCTTGAACTTGTCCGGATCGAAATCGCGGACGAGCGACAGAAGGCCGGCCTGGTGGTCGACGAGCAGGACGGCGGCGTTGTTCTTGTCGAGGCGGGTATACGGCTTGCTCATGAGGTTCTCCTGGGTCGATCGATATGGAACGGGCCTAATCGTCATTCCCGCCGCCCGGCGGCTCCTTGTCGATGTGCACGTGCGACGCGTTGTTCAGCTTCGTGATCGACGCCGCGTCGTTGTCCCGGAGCCCGTCGCTGTTCTTGTCCGGGTTCGCTGCGTTCGGCTGCGGCAGATCCGTATTGCCCGTGTGCAGCGCCTTCGAGTTCCTCTCGAGCAGCACCATTCGACCGCCGGCGTTGTCTTTCGCCCGCAAGGCCGCCCGGTAGAGGTTCAGCATTGCGATCCGGCCTGCCTGCGTCCCCGCGGTGTACCCGTTGGGCTTCATGTCGATCGCGCCGCCGTGCTGGTGGTTCGAGTTCGGCACGCCCCCGACCGCCTTGTTGCGTTGCGGGCACCGCCAGGAGCTGTTCACGGTCACCGTCTCCCCGTACTCCGCCTCGACGGCCTCCAGGAGCTCGAGCATTCCGGAGTTCAGCACCACCCTGTCCGCGGCGTAGTTGTTGTTGTTGAGGAACTCCTGCCGCGGCGCCGTCACGATCTGGTCCCGATAAGGCACGTGCAGCGACGTCTTCTTCGCTGGCAGCGATCGATAATCGACGTACTCCTGCCGGATGATGTCGCGCACGTCCTGCTCGATCTTCTCCGTCAGCGTCGCCGACCGCCCGCTCGTCAGCTTCACCGTGATCTCGTAACCCACCGGCTGGTTCCGCGTCTTCGACCCTTGCACGGGCCGCTGCGACGCCGTCACCTTCGGGACGAACGTGAACTCCGCGCCCTTTCCCTTGTTCGGCGTCGGCGTCCCGCTGTGGCTCCCGATCGGCTTCACCTCCCACTCCGCGTCGGCCTGCGGCGGGTTCGTCCGGACCGAGATCTTTCGATCCTGCCCGATGAGGAAGATGAACTCCTTCGCCGGCACCCATACCTCTTTCGTGTACCGGTTCGGCGTCGTGTCCGTCTGCCCCTGCTCCGTGTAGCGGCTCTTGTATTCGAGCTTGAAGCCCTGCGGGCAATCCCCGGTGCACGCGCCGGCCTCGGACGCCGGCATCTGCGAGGCGGCCTGGTTCGCGTTCTGGAGCTGATCCTCCGGCCGCTCCGGCCGCGGCCGCGGGAGCGGGATCGGCACATCGCCTTCACTCATGACCCACCTCGTGTTCACACGCCGGCGCGTCGCGCTCGCGTACCCATTCGATGGCTCGGTCCATGAGAGCGCTCATCTTCTGCCAGCCGCTCGCCTCGGGTTCGCCCAGGATCTCGCGCACCCAGGGCAGGGCCGGATCTTCCTCGAAATCGGGGCCGAGCACCAGCATCAGCGACACGTAGCGGAACACGTCCCCCTCCGATTTGCATCCATGCCGCGCCGCGCGCCCGAGCCCCCGGTCGACGAGCGCGCCCGCGCCCTCCTCGCCGAGCGCGGACCATTGCGCCGGAAAAATCTCGCGGATCTGCCCGAGCACGCGCTCCCGGTATGCCTCGAGCTCCTCCTGGCGCAGCGCATCGACCTGTTCGCGCAGGATCCTCAACATGCCCTCGCCCTCCGCTCGCCGCGGCCCTCGCTCAAGGCCGCTCCATCACCATCACCACCGCGCCCTTCGAGCCGGTCCTCTTCTGCGCCACGAGCCGCCAAGGTTGGAGGTTGTAGCGCCCCGCCGCCGCCTCGATCACCTTCTTCGTCTTCGCCGCGTCGACGCTCCCCGGGCCCGCCGCGCCCGCCACCGCCACGCGCAGCACGTTCCGCTCGAACACCGCCGCGAGCAGCCCGATCGTGTCGATCAGCGCCTCCTCGTCGAGCTTCTCCTGGCGGAACTCCACGAGCGACTTCGTGCCCTCCAGGTCGCCGCCCCCCTCGCCGCTCATCTCGGGCAGGGTGCCGAAGCCCGATCGCGCGAGCGTCGCGATCACGCTCGTCGCGATCGGCGGCGGCGATGGCGGCGGCGTCGCGAGGAGCGAGGCCGCGCGATAGAGCTGCCACGTCCGCCCGAACAACGTCTGCAACGTGAGCGCCCCGCGCCCCGCGAGCCCCGCGAGCTTCGTGTTGTCCCGGAGCGACGCCGACTTCATGTCCCCGAGCCGCCTGAGCAGCGCGAGTGGCTCCGGCGCGCCCTTCGCCGCCGCCACGATCCGCGCCCCGCCCGGCGGATCCTTGGCGAGCATGCTCTGCCCCTTCGAGAACCCGTCCGCGAGCGCCGCGAGCGCGCGCTCCTTGTCCGCGATGAGCCCACGCGGCGCGACGGCCACGAGCGGCACGAGCTTCGGCGTGTCCGCCGTCGTCAGCACGATCTTGTGCCCCGCGGCCGCGTCCGCGCCCATCTCCATCCGGTCGAACGCGACGTACGACGCGTCCTTCTCCTCGCGGCTGCCCGGCGCGACGATCTTCACCGACGAAGCCGGCACGCCCTGGATGTCGAGCATGAACAACCCGACGAACGTCGCCGGTGATCCCGGCGTCCCCACGAGGATCGGCGCGCCCTTCTTGGGCGTCTCGGCCGCCGCGAACGCCTCCCGCCCCTGGGAAAACCCGACCACGAAGAACACCTCGGGCGACAGCGCCCGCAGCCGCTCGTAGGCTGCGACGAACGTCGGCAGCGGCAACACCGCCACGTCCGCGCCCTTCTCGTCGCCGCCGCCACGCGCGAGCGCCTCCTCGACCACGCTCATCGCGTCGGCCACGGAGACCCGCACGTCGAGCCCTGCCGTGGTGAACACGCTCTTCGGCCCCGGCGCTTGCCCCTCGTTCGCGAGCAAGGCCGGCGCCGCGAGCTCCCAGCCGAGCGAGACCACCTTGAGCGGCCGATCCATGAGCGGCGCCGTCCCTGCGTCGGCGGCGGGCGCGCTCGCGCTCGTGCTCCCGTTCGCCACGGGCGCGGGGCCTGCGCTCGTGCTCCCGTTCGGCGCGGGCGCGACGCTCGCCGCGGCGCTCGCCGCTGCGCTCGTGCTCTCGCTCGGCGCGGGCAAACTCGCCTCGGCGCCGCCGCCCTCCGGCGCGGGCGCGGTGTGCTGCGCGCGGCTCCGCGTCACGAAGATCGCGCCGTACCCTCCGAGGAGGCAAACGAGCAAGACGAAGACGATTTTCTGGCGCAAGGGACTCACCACTGGCTGGAGGAGGCGTTCGGAGCGCCGAGCTTGCGCCGCGCGGCGTACGTCGACTTGATCAGGCGCTTCAGCTCGTTCACCGGCACGGCCATGTTCAGGTTCTGCGCGCCGGCCAGCGCCCCGCCGTACTGGGCCGTGTTGATCCCGATCACCTCGCCGCGCATGTTGAACAGCGGCCCGCCCGAGTTTCCTGGCGAGATCGGCACCGAGATCTGGATCCACTGCCTCCCTTCGTGGAGCCGCCGCGCCGAGACCAGCCCGTCGGTCAGCGTGTGCTCGAGCCCGAGCGGGTTGCCGATCGCGATCGCTCGCTCGCCCACCACGATCTTCTCCGAGTCGCCGAGCTCGAGTGGCTTCGCGTCCGGCACCTTGTCGCCCTCGCGTGGCTTCTTCAGGTCGATCCCGAGCAACGCGAGGTCGACCTCGGCGTTGTCCACGAGCACCTCGATGTCGGGGTACACCGCGTTGTTGGCGAACTTGATCCACCCCGACTTCGCGCCCTCGATCACGTGGTGGTTCGTCACGACCACCCCGACCTCGTCGATGAGGAACCCCGTCCCGCCGCCGCGGCCTGCGCCCTTCTCCACGAAGATCGTCACGACCGACGGCGAGAGCTCGCGGAAGAGCTCGGCGGGCGTCTTCTCGGCCTTGCCCATCGCGCCTGCGTCGGCCGGCGCGCTCGCGTCGACGGCTGCGTCGGCGTCCACGACCGCGGGCGCCACCGCGCCTGCGTCGGCCGGCGCTTCGGCGGCGGCTGCGTCGACGGTGGCCTCTGCGTCGACGCCTGCATCGACGGCCGCGTCGACGGCAGGCGCGGGCGTGGGCTCCGGGAACGTGGGGCGCACGCCGCCGAGCAGGTATGCGACCTGGGCGAGGTGCTCGTGACCTGCGGCGGCGAGCCTGTCGCCTTCACGCACGTAGAGCGACCCCGTGAACTTCGCGGCGCCCGTGAACGCGAGCCCGACGACGAGCAGGAAGATCGCGAGCACGTCCGTGACGATGCTACCTGCGCCCTTCGTGTTGCCCTCGGGCAGCAGCCTGTCGGCGATCCCCAGCGGCACGAGCACCGTCACGGCGAGCGCGATGAGCGCCCGCGCGTAGCCGTTCTCGGTCATCATGCCGACGGCGGCCATGAGCGAGATCCATGTCGCGACGAACCCCCCGACGATCGCCACGATCTTCAGGAGGATCAGGGCGACGCGGAAGCCTGTCGAGGGCTCGCTCGACGTGGGCCTGGGTGCTGGCTTGGGCGTGGGTTTGGGGGTTGCCATGGACGTTCGTGCGGAGAGGAGCGTCGCTCTCCGCTCGGCGTGGCGTCAAGCCAGAGCTTGCTAGGGGCGGCGATCCGGCGCTAGACGAAGGATGTGTCCGACGACGCCCGAGCTCCCGAGCCCGAGACCGAGACCGATCCGGTCCTCGCGAAGCTCGACACGCTCCCGGTAAAGCCCGGCTGCTACCTCTTCTACGACAAGACTGGCGCGGCGATTTACGTGGGCAAGGCGAAGAGCCTTCGCTCGCGCGTGCGCAGCTACTTCCAGGAGGGCGGCAGCGATTCGCGGTACTTCATCCCGATCCTGCGCAAGATCGTGCGCGACCTCGAGACGGTCGTCACGTCGACGGAGAAGGAAGCGGCCGTCCTCGAGAACGAGCTCATCAAGAAGCACAAGCCGCGCTTCAACGTGAAGCTCCGGGACGACAAGGACTTCCTCTGCCTTCGTATCGACACGAAGAGCGCGTGGCCACGCCTCGAGACCGTGCGCCGCCCCTCGCCCGACGGCGCGCGTTACTTCGGCCCCTTCCACTCGGCGACGAGCGCGCGCCGCACGCTGCACCTCGTCAACAAACACTGGAAGCTCCGCACCTGCACCGACCTCGACATGGCCTCGCGCCGCCGGCCGTGCTTGCAGTTCCAGATCAAGCGTTGCCCGGCGCCTTGTGTTTACGAGATCGATCGCGACGAGTACGCCGAGCAGGTCCGCTCCGTCTCGCTTTTCCTCGAGGGCCGTCACGACGAGCTCACGGGCGAGCTCGAGCGCCGCATGAAGGAGGCCGCGCGGTCCATGGAGTTCGAGCGCGCGGCGATCTACCGCGACCAGCTCAAGGCCGTGGAGAGCGCGCGGGAATCGCAACGTGTCGTCTCCGTGAAGGACGTCGATCAGGACGTCGTTGGCCTTTACCGTGAGGGCTCGATCGCCGAGGTCGAGCTCATCAAGGTGCGCAGCGGCCGCGTCGCCGACACCGTCTCGTTCTCCTTGCGTGGCGTCGAGCTGCCGGACGAGGAGATCCTCGGCAATTTCCTCGCGCAATATTACGGCGACGAGGCCGAGGTCCCGGTCGACGTCATCCCGGACGAGATCCTCCTGCCGGTCCTGCCGGACGGCGCCGAGGGTGTGAGCGAGTGGCTCGGCGATCGGCGTGGGCGCAAGGTCGCGCTCGTCGTGCCGCAGCGGGGCCCTCGCGTCGAGCTGCTCGCGATGGCGCGCGAGAATGCCGAGCACGCCTTCAAGGAGAAACAACGCGCCTCGGACGACATCGAAGCGCGGCTCGACGACCTGCGCGAGCGACTGCGTTTGCCCTCGCTCCCGCACCACATCGAGTGTTGCGACATCTCGCACCTCGGCGGCGGCGACACGGTGGGCTCGATCGTCGCATTGAAGGACGGCCAGCCCGACCGCAAGCATTACCGCAGCTTCCGGGTGCGCACGAAGACCGAGGGTGACGATTACCTCGCGATGTACGAGGTCCTCGCCCGCCGCTTCCGGCGCGGCAAGACGGCGAAGGAGGCCAAGGAGGCCGAGGTCATCGCGGAGGAGGAAGCGGAGGCGGGAGTGGAGGCGGAGGCGCCGCCGTCGTCGGGCAAAAAAGCCGAGACCGACTGGGATTTGCCGGACCTCTTCGTGGTGGACGGCGGCCGTGGCCAGCTTGGCGTGGCGCTCTCGGCGGCGCGGGACCTCGGCTTGCACGATTTGCCGATCGTGGGCCTGGCGAAGGAGCGGGAGAGCGTGATCGGCGAGAAGATGGTCGACCGCGTGTATTTGCCCGGGCAAAAGAATGGCATCTTGCTGCGTCCCGGGAGCTCGTCCTTGTTTTTCCTGGCGCGCGCCCGCGACGAGGCGCACCGATTCGCGAACCACATCCGCGAAAAGCTCGGCAAAGCGCGGCGGCTGCGGTCGGAGATCGAGGACATCCCGGGGCTCGGGGACGCGGTGCGGAAGGCGCTCTTGCGGGAGCTAGGCTCGATGGCGGCGCTGCGGGCGGCGACGGACGCGCAGATCCTGGCGGTCACGGGGGTGACGAAGCGGCATTTGACGGCGATCCGGAAGGTGATTGCGGGGCCGGGGGTGGAGGCGGGGGCGGAAGGAAACGCGCCTCCTCCGGAAGAGCGCAAGGACGAAGCTTAACGTCCCTCGCTGGGTGGCCCCTGGATGCGCTGGTAGAGGCGGTCGATCGAGAGCTCGACGGACGCTTGCACGATTGCCTCGAGGCCCACGAAGGGATGACTCGTCTTGCCATCCAGGCCGATACGACGCTGCTCGTTGGCATAGGCGAGAGAGGCGCCCAGCTCCGGCACGAAGAGGTACGAAAGCTCCAGGCGAACCCCGTGGCCCATGGCCGTACTCGTGGGCGAATCGACCCGTTCCGGGGTGACGCAACCCGCCACCACGACGACACACGGGCTCGACGGCGGGGGTGGGAGGAGGCGCTGGGAGAGTCGATACGCGACCGCCAGTTGCAGCGATCGATAGAGGGGAAACAGGATCGAGGCCGCCTCGCCGAACGAGTCCACGCCCGCAGGGACGACGGGGGAAGCTCCGTAGAAATCGTGCTGCCAATCGAATGAAAGAGAAATCAAAACCCAGTTGAGCCCCGCCGCATCGTCGCCCAGGAGCTTGATCTGTTGCCGGGCGGCGGCGCCGAGGTGCGTCGAGGCGTCGAGGCCTCGAGATCGGCTCCATCGGGAGGCCGGGAGCGACGCCCCCGACGTCAACGACAACCACGTCCGATGATCCCCTGCCCCGGCGAGCGTGGGATCCCGCATCCCCGCGAGCCCGCCCGGCGCCGCGCCGCGGCCCACGATGAAGGGCAGGGCCGTGTACGTGAGCAGGATGGGGATATCGGCGAGGCTCACGTCCTCGCCGCCATACGTATCGTTGTCCCAGACGGGCGCGACGAGCGCGATCGAAGTGGACGCGCGAAGCAAGTGCCGAGGGCGTCGCAACAAGAAGAACCCCGGGTTCAGGGAGGCGCCCATGACGTAGGACTCCTCGGATGCACGGATGGGATCCCGACCGATTCCGAGCGTGGAAGCGGTGAGAGAATGGTCCCAGGAGAGGGTGGTGCCTGCCCACCGGAGCGGCTCTGCGGGTATGGGTGGGGCCTCCGCGGGCGCCGGCTCCGGTTCAGGCTGCGCGTGGGCGGGGGCGACGAGGAGGAGGGGGAACGCGAGGAGGGCGGGGGAAAGGCAGGAGGCGCGCATACGGGGCGTGAGGGTACACACGGGAGGGGAGCGGATTCAAGGGGAGGCGGTCGAGCCTGCGGCCGTGGAGGAGCGCGGTTCCCTGGCGGAGCGGCTTCAAAGGGACGGCGCCGATCGCGTCGCCGACATGGCCCTCGACCTTTCCCCGGAGGCCCTCGCTCTCTGGCTCGCGGCGACGAACGGGCGATAGGGCCGGCCCCTCTCCGATCCTTCCCGCCGCCACCCACTCCCCGCGGGCCGTATTCCGAACACGAACGCCCGCTTCATCAAGGACCCGATCGCCGTCGTTCGTCGGGATGACCTCCGGCTCGCGAAGAAGTCCGGTTCCTCTGCGTCCTCCCGGCCGACCCCGGTCTTTTTACGGTGAGGGAGGCGCGCTCGATGGAGTGCTCGACGGGGTGCTCGACGCGCCGCCGCTCGGTGCGTCAGAAGGGGGATTGTTCGGTACTAGGAAGGTACGGTTCGTGGTCAGGGCCGTACCAGGTCGAACGCACGATCGGCTTCGACTGTCGATGCCTGTCGGGGGTCTGCATTGGGCCTTCGGAGAGCCGAGCTCCTTCACGCACTCCTCGTCGGAGAGGCAGGACCGGCAACGTCCATCCAGGCACACGCCATTACACTGGACCCTCCTGGGATTCGCGCCGGGCGCCGTCTTCCCGTCGATGCATCGCTGCCCGTACCGCTCATAGTAGGTCCAGATGGCGGCGCACCGCCCGCGGTCGCAGAACCCGTCGCCGCACTCGTCATCCTTCGTGCAATCACGCTGCGGCACGTTCCGGGACCAAGCGCGGGGGAAAAGGGGGGGGTTGTTCCCGTCGTAGGGACGACCATCGTTGGCGATTGCATGATCGAGCGGGGTGAAGACGTCGGGCGGCGGGAGGGCCGCTACCGAGCTGATTGCAGAGGGTGTGGGCTGCGCCGGATGCTCGACGCGCCCCCCCGAAGGCCGTTCCTCGACCGACGAGCAGGCGAGCATGCAAAGAAGAAGGCTGCGCCCGACCATGCGCGCGAGGAACATCGTCTTCATGGCCATACGCACCCTTGGGCCTTGCCGCCTTGGCCTCCGAGATAGAGGAGGCGATCTCCCAGCAAGGTACCGTCCTGGGGTTCCGAGTGGTTGTAGCACGACGCCTGTTCCGTCAGCGAGTCGAGCACCATGCTGTACGCAGGGGCGACGAGCCCGAACGATTCGACGAATGCGGGATTGCGCACGTAGGCCGTGTTGGAAAGGTCGTTGATGTTCGGAAACTTCCCGCTGCCCATCTCGGTCGCGGGCCAGGGCGTGGGCGCCTTCGGCTTGAACCGGGCGACTTCGCCGTACCAGTCCGCTCGGCACGCCTGGCTGTTGAGCGATTTGAACAAATCCGCCGGATAATGCCCCAGGATGTGCCCCTGGTATGCGATCCACCAGTTGCCCATCAAATCCTGGTAGATAGCGAGGAGATGCTCGACCTGCTTCCCGCCGATCTCCGAGACATCCACTTTTTCCCCGGGATAATGAAGATGGGGCAACTTGTTCGGTTTGAACTTTCCATCCTTGTGGTCCCACGTGTACTCGAGTTTCCCGGTGCTCGGGTTCGTTATGGCATATTCGACGTGCAGCCGCGCGTGGTTGTCCGTGAGCGTCGTATTGTTCTTGCCAAAACCGTTCACCTTGTCGATGGAGATGGCCACGCCGACCATTTCCTGCGGTATGCCTTTGGCCGGGCAGCCGACGGCGAACTCGATGAGGCTGAAGCTGCCCGGCTGCACCTCCGGACGAAACTGGTTCACGAAACCGCCTACGCCGCGATTCGGCACGTCGACGGAGATGCCGGCATGGAGATGCTCGCTGCCCCCGGGCTCCCCGCCGAGCTGATGACGGTCGAGGTAGTCCTGGAGCGACGTCGCGTCCGTCTCGCCCAGGACATAGGGCCAGAACGTCGGCCTGTGCATGGGTGTGGCCGTCTCTGCGAGAGCCAAAAGCTGAGGGATCTGCTCGAGCTCACTCTTGCCGAGCTCGACGCCAGGCGGCAGGGTCAGGTCCGCCTGGGAGAATGGCAGCACCGGAGGCTCGTACGGAACGGCCGGGAGCGTATTCCGATCGAGAAAGTCGACCACATCCCCCGATGGGAGCATGAACGAATCGACGATCGTGGCGCCATCGTAAATCGTGTCTCGAATGTACTCGTCCACCTCGGCCTGTCGCGCCTGCGCGGCGTCGTCGAGCACTGGCTCCTCCTCGCTCGGCGCAGGCGTGCCGCCGCCGGGTGGCTTCGGCGTCGGCAGCGTGGGGCGCTCGTCGTTCACGCTCGTCCCGTCCCCGTCCTCGTCCAGAGGACCGAAGCGAATCACGCAACCGCTGAGGATGTGCGCGATCAAGACAATCGAGACCCCCTTCAAGACCATCTTCGGAGATTACAGGTGCAACGGCGTGGGCGTCAACACCACTGGCGCGGAACCTTGCCTTGGCCCACCTGGACGAGACGCAAACCATCCGACCTCGCCCACGTGGTCGCCGACCTCGTCCACGTGGTCGCCGACCTCGTCCACGTGGTCACCGACCTTGCCCACGTGATCGATCGACCTCGTCCACGTGGTCACCGACCTCGTCCACGTGATGGATCGACCTCGCCCACGTGGTCGCCGACCTCGCCCACGTGATGGATCGACCTCGTCCACGTGGTCGTCGATCTCGTCCACGTGGTCGCCGACCTCGCCCGCGTGATCACCGATCTCGCCCACGTGATGGATCGACCTCGCCCACGTGATCACCGACCTCGCCCACGTGGTCCCCGACCTCGCCCACGTGGTCCTCGACCTCGCCCACGTGATCGATCGACCTCGTCCGCGAGCAAGATTCCGACCCTTGCAAACAAATCCACCATGCCCATCATGCCCATCCACCTCGCGCCGTTGCGCGTGGAGATCGCATTGCACCCATGCCCCCCTTTTGGGGAGGAGACCACCATGCCGAACAATCTGGAGCCCATCGCGCTCGACGTCCTCGTTCATGATTGCACCGCGCTCGCGCCCTTCCTCGTCGACCTGCCGGAAGGTGCCCGCCGGGGCATGCGCTCGGAGCAAGAAGGCTTCTTCGACGTCGTCTCCGAGATCCACACGAATCAGGCCGCCCTCGGCGACAAGGCCGGGATCACGAAGGCCGATTTCGACGCCTTTCAGGAGTCCAACACCCGCGTCGCCATGATCGACGCGCACCTGCCCGCCATCAAGAAGCTCGTCGAGAGGATGGAAGAGACCCGCGCCCTCGAAGACGACAAGCGGCAGCGGCTGGCGCACGCCTTCGCCGATTCGGTCGACCGCCGCGCCAGGACGATGGGCGACAAGAACCTGCTCGCGAAGTACGAGCGGACGCGCAAGTACCGCTCGGCCATCGCCCTGAAAGCCGTCAAGACGCGGGCGAAAAATGCCGCGCAGGCCGAAGCCGCCGAAACCCCCTCCCAGCCCTGACCCCGCCCCGCGCACACCCTCGCCCACGCTCTCCCCCCGCGGAGAGCGTGGTTCTTCCCCCTTCCCTCCCAGTTTCCCCTTGTCCTCCCGCAAACCCACGCTCTAGACTCGGCCTCCCCCCAGGAGGCGGCTTTCATGCCGATTCTCGAGCTTTCGTTTGCGTGTGGTGAGACGTCCTTGTCCGTGCGCCATTTCTCGGTGCAGGAGGCCGTCTCCAGCTTGTTCACCGTGTCGGTGATGGCTCGGTCCGAGAGCCCCGGCATCGACCTCGAGGCGATCATCGGCAAGCCGGCCAGCTTGCGCGTCGTCAGCGGCTGGCTCCACGCCCGCCTCGGCGGCGCGCGGCTCTGGTCCGGGATCGTCAACGCGATCGAGCAGGTCCATGCCGTCCAGCCCGGCGGGCAAGGCAAGGAGCTCTCCACCTATTCGCTCACCCTCGTCCCCGAGCTCTGGCTCCTCACCCAGAACCGCAACTACAAAATCTTTCAGCACCTCGCGATCCCCGACATCGTCGATCGGGTCCTCGACGCGTGGGGCATCGAGCGCGCCTGGAACGTCGATCGGGGCCGGTATCCCAAGCTCGAGTACAAGGTCCAGTACGGCGAGAGCGACTTTCACTTCGTCAGCCGCCTGCTCGAAGAGGCCGGCATCTCGTACACCTTCCCCGACGACGACGCGAAGGGCTCGAAGCTCACGCTCGGCGACAGCCTCGAGGCGAACCCCCTCCGCCCCGGCCCCGCGCTTCCTTACGTCGACAACCCGAACCGCGAGTCCGAACAAGAGTACGTCTCCAAGGTCCGCCTCGCGCAGGCCGTGCGCCCCGGCGCGCACGTGCTTCGCGACTACGATTTCCGCAACCCGAGCTACGCGCTCTTCGGCGACGCCCAGAAGGCCGAAGGCAACGAGGCCAGGCTCGAGCAATATCATTACGAGCCCGGCGCCACGCTCATCGAGGGCGGCAAAGGCGGCGGCACGCCCGCGGCCGACGACAAGGGCACCGCGCGGTACACCGAGGCCCACGGCAAGGATCGCGCAGCGCGGATGCTCGGCGGCGCGCGCGGCGACAGGCGGGTCGTCTCCTTCGAGACGAATACCATCGACCTCTGGCCGGGCCAGGTCCTGCGCATCGACAAACACCCCCACGCGCTGCTCGGCGACGAGACGCGCCTGCTCGTCACGCGTTTCTCCGTCGAGGGCACGCCGGGCGAGGAGTGGCACATGTCCGCGCAGGCCGTCTTCACCGACGCGCCGTACCGGCCGCAGCAGAAAAACCCGAAACCACGCGTCGAGGGCGTGCAGAGCGCGCGGGTCGTCGGCGCCTCCGGCCAGGAGATCCATACCGACGAATTTGGCCGCGTGCGCGTGCAATTCCCCTGGGATCGCGACGGCCAGGGCGACGACGATAGCTCCTGCTGGATCCGCGTCAGCCAGGGCTGGGCGGGCACGGGGTACGGGATGATCGTGATCCCGCGCGTCGGGCAGGAGGTCCTCGTCGGTTTCCTCGAAGGTGATCCCGATCAGCCCATCGTCGTGGGCCGCGTCTACAACGCAAAGCAGGCCGTGCCGTACAAGCTGCCCGAGAACAAGACACGCTCGGCGTGGAAGACGAATAGCTCCGAGGGCGGCGCGGGCTTCAACGAGATCATGTTCGAGGATCTCAAAGACAAGGAGCTCGTCTGGGAGCACGCGGCGAAGAACCGGCGCAGGCTGGTCAAGAACGACGAGACGATCACGATCGGCCACGACAGGCAGAAGCTCGTGCAAAACGACGAGCAGGAGAAGACGCTCGGCAATCTCAAGGTCCACGTCGGCAAGGACCAGGACATCGTCATCAAGCAGGACAAACGCGAGCGCGTCGAGGGCGACGATCACCTGCGCGTCTGGGGCAAGCAGAGCGTGGCCGTCGAGGGCAATCGCTCGTTCGTGGTCGAGGGCGACAGGCACGAGCTCGTCGGCCAGAACCACGCGCTCGCCGCCGTGGCCGAGATCCACGTCGCGGCCGGGTCGGCGCTCGTCATCGAGGCGGCGCGGGATCTCACGCTGAAGGGCCCGGGCGGGTTCATCCGGATCGACTCGAGCGGGGTCACGATCCGCGGCACGAAGGTCTGGATCAACAGCGGCGGCTCGCCGGGCGAAGGGAAGGGCGCGTCGCCCGAGGCGCCGGCCGAGGCGATCGAGGCGGTCGTGGACGACGTGAGCAAGACGCTCATCGGGCAATGAGGAGGCGCGGGTGATGGACTCCGTCGCCGCGCCTCGGCTCATCGTCGAGGTGCGACATGGCAAGCTCGCCGGCACGAAGACCGTGCTCGACGCGGGGCGCGCCTTGCGCGTGGGCCGGACGGACCTCGCCGACCTCGTGATCGCGCACGACCTCGGGATGTCGGGCGTCCATTTCGAGCTGCAATGGGACGGCGCCCGCTGCGCCTTGCGGGACCTCCAGAGCCAGGGCGGCACGCGCCTCGGCGGGCAGGCCGTCGAGAGAGGCGAAGTCCCGCACGGCGGCTGGGTTCAGGCCGGCGAGACCGATTTTTTGGTGTACGTCGAGGGGAAGACGGAAGCCCCGGCGGACCTGCTCGAAGGCGACGAGCTCGCGCGGGAGCAGGCGCGTCTCCTCGCGGCCGAGAGGGCGCTCCCTTCGTTACGATCGCTGGCGGGCGACAAGCCTCTGTATGCCGTGCTCGACATGGCCCGGGATCGGCGCATCCTCGGCCTCGTCCGCGAGCACGTCGAGCCACATCGATCACTCTACGACGGCGCGCAGGGCGAGCTCGCCGAGGACGTCGCGCCGTACCTCGTGGGCCCCATGCGGCGCGACTCCGCGCTGCTCGACCGGCTCGTGCGCGAGGGCTTCGGCAAGCGCTGGGGCATTTATTGCACGAGCGACGAGAAGTTCGTCGAGGTGCGCCGCCATTTCCGGCGCTTCTTGATGGTCGAGCTCGACCACACGAACGAGCAGGTTTATTTCCGTTTTTATGATCCCGGCGTCGCCCGGGCCTTCTGGCCGACGTGTAACGCCGCGCAACGGGCCGAGCTGTATGGGACGCTCGGGGACCTGTACGTCGAGGGCAAGGACCTCTCGCTCCTCCGCCTGCCACGCTGACGAACTGGGAGCATTGGGATGGCCATCCTGGATTTGAAGGTCGCCGGAGAACACGAGCTCTTCGTCCGCCATTTCACCCTCGAAGAGGGCGTGAGCGAGCTCTTCTCGGCCTCGCTCCTCGTGCGCTCGCGCGACCATAGCCTCGATTTCTCCTCCATCGTGGGCAAGAAGGCCTCCTTCCGGGTCCAGGCCGGCTACGAAAACGTCGCGGGCGGCGGCGCCCGCTCCCTCGCGGGGCTCGTCTCTTATGCCGAGCAGGTCGAGGCCCTGCAGGAGGGCAGCGCCGAGGAGGGCCTCTCCACCTACGTCCTCTGCATCGTCCCCGACCTCTGGCTGCTCACCCAGCGCCGCGGCAACCGGATCTTCCAGCACCTCTCGATCCCCGACATCGTACGAAAAGTCCTGGGCGAGCTCGGGGTCGCGGGCGAATGGCGCGTCGACGCCGGGGCATATCCCAAGCTCGAATACAAGGTCCAGTACGCGGAGACGGATTACGCCTTCGTCTCGCGCCTCCTGGAGGAGGCCGGCATCGCGTTCGTCTTCGAGGACGGCGGGAGGCTCGTCTTCAGCGACGCGCTCGAGGCGGGGCCGAAGCGCAAGGGCCCGCCCATCCCTTACGTCGACAACCCGAACGCCGCCGCCGAGAACGAATACGTGAAGAACGTCGGCCTCGGCCGCGCCGTGCGCCCCGGCCGCGTCGTCTACCGCGATTACGATCCGCGCCACCCCGAGCTCGACCTCTCCGCGCACGCCTCGCCGCACACCAACGTGGAGAAGCGCCTCGAGCAGTACCATTACGACGCCGGCGCCTTCCTCGTCGAGACCGGCAAGGCCGGCTTCACGCCCGTCGCCGACGACAAGGGGTTCGCCCGGCACGACCAGGGATACGGCTACGACCTCGCCCGGCGCACGCTCGAGGCCGCCCGCGCGGATCATCGCGAGGTCCGGGTCGAGGGCAACACGCTCGACCTCGCGCCCGGCGTGATCTTTTCGATCGCCCGCCACCCGCACCCCGAGATCGGCGAGGGCCGCTCGTTGCTCGTCGTCGAGAGCACGCTCTCCGGCGACGACACCGGCGAGTTCGAGATGACGGCGCGCGCCTTCTTCGCGGAGTACAAGTATCGGCCGCCGCGGAAGACGGAGAAACCCGTCATCCACGGCGTGCAGTGCGCCACGGTCGTCGGGCCCGCGGGGCAGGAGATCCACACCGACGAATATGGCCGCGTCCGCGTGGAGCTCCCCTGGGATCGCGAGGGCAAACGGGACGAGGACAGCTCCTGCTGGATCCGCGTCAATCAAGGCTGGGGTGGCCTCGGGTATGGAATGCTGAACCTGCCGCGAGTCGGCCAGGAGGTGCTCGTCGTCTTCCTCGAAGGCGATCCGGACAGGCCCGAGGTCGCGGGCCGCGTGTTCAATGCGATCCAGCAGGTCCCCTACAGGCTGCCCGAGCACAAGACGCGCAGCACGTGGAAGAGCGACTCCTCGCTCGGGGGCGGGGGCTTCAACGAGATCATGTTCGAGGACCTCGCCGAGAAGGAGCTCGTCTGGCAGCAGGCGCAAAAAGACCGCCGGCGCAAGGTCGAAAACGACGAGTTCGCCACCATCGTGCACGACCGGCAGAAGCTCGTGAAGAACGACGAGCAGGAGCACATCGAGGGCCACCAGAAGCTCTGGGTCGGCAAGGACCTCGATGCGGTCACGAAAACGAACAAGCACGAATGGATCGAAAAGAACGCTCACCTCGTCGTGAAAGGCAGCCGACGTGAACAGGTCGGGGGCAAACATTCACTGACGGTGAAGAAGGACCTCCAGGAGAAGGTGAATGGCAGCTTCGCGTTACGCGCGGGGGGCGACGTGCACGAGGTGGCCGGCGAGAGCTGGGTCGGCGAGGGCGGGGGCGACACGACCGTGAAGGGGCCCGGCGGCTTCCTCCGTATTCACGGCGGCGGCATCACGATCGCGGGCACGATGGTGTGGATCAACGAGCGTGGATCGCCGGGCAAGGGGCGGGGCTCGAAGCCCGAGGGGCCCGACTTCGGCGAGGCCCAGGGCCCCAAGCTCGAAGAGGACGTGAGCGACACGTCCGGTCAGCTCGGCGACGAGGAGGCGGGCTGCCCGCATTGACGCAGAGCGACACGGCCATTTTTAAACCATTTTGATCTTGAGCCCGACCGCGGAGCCGGTTTAGGGTGCCCGTGTCAAAAATCGGGCAGTGTGCGTATCGCTTCGGGCGGGCACGTCGAGGAGGCGGCTTCCATGCCGATCTTGGAGCTATCGTTCGCATCTGGTGAGACCTCGCTTTCCGTGCGCCATTTCTCGGTGCAGGAGGCCGTCTCGAGCTTGTTCAGCGTGAACGTGATGGCTCGCTCGGAGAGCCCCTCGATCGACCTCGAGGCGATCGTCGGGCAGCCCGCGAGCCTGCGCGTCGTGAGCGGCTGGGCCCATGCGCGCCTCGGCGGCGCGCGCCTCTGGACGGGCGTGGTGAGCTCGATCGAGCAGGTGCACGCGGTGCAGCCGGGGGGCGTTGGCAAGGAGCTCTCGACGTATTCGCTCCGCATCGTGCCGACTTTGTGGTTGCTCACGCAGCGGCGCGGGTATCGTATCTACCAGCACCTCTCCATCCCCGACATCGTCGATCGCCTGCTCGGCGAGTGGAGCGTCGAGGCGAAGTGGGAGGTCGATCGGGGCCGTTATCCGAAGCTCGAGTACAAGGTCCAGTACGGCGAGACCGATTTCGCGTTCGTGAGCCGCCTGCTCGAGGAGGCGGGCATCTCGTACACGTTCCCGGACGACGACGCGAAGGGCTCGAAGCTCACGCTGAGTGATCGCCTGGAGGCGGGCCCCGCGCGCCCCGGCGGCGCGTTGCCCTACGTGGACAACCCGAACCGCGAGGCCGAGAAGGAGTACCTCTCGAAGGTCCGGCTCACGCACATCGTCCGCCCGGGCGCGCACACGATCCGCGATTACGATTTCCGGAACCCGATGTTCGCGCTCTTCGGCGAGGCGCCGAAGGCCGAGGGGCCCGAGGCGAAGTACGAGCAATATCATTATCAGCCGGGCGCCACGCTCGTGGAGAACGGCAAGGGCGGCGGCGGCACGCCGGCCGCGGACGACAAGGGCACGGCCCGGTACGATCAAGGGTTCGGCAAGGAGCGCGCCGATCGGATGCTCGGCGGGGCGCGGGCGGACAAGCGCACGATCGCCTTCGAGACGAACACGATCGACCTCTGGCCCGGGCAAATCTTCTCGGTGGACAAACACCCGCACGCCGAGCTCGGCGACGACAAACGCCTGCTCGTGACGGAGTTCTCGGTCGAGGGCACGCCGGGCGAGGAGTGGACCATGTCGGGGCAGGCCGCCTTCACCGACGCGCCGTACCGGCCGCAGCAGAAGACGTCGAAGCCACGCGTCGAGGGCGTGCAGAGCGCGGTCGTGGTGGGCCCTGCGGGGCAGGAGATCCACACGGACGAGTTCGGCCGCGTGCGCGTACAGTTCCCCTGGGATCGCGAGGGGAACAACGACGACGGCAGCTCCTGCTGGATCCGCGTGAGCCAGGGCTGGGCGGGCACGGGGTACGGGATGATCGTGATCCCGCGTATCGGCCACGAGGTGATGGTTGGTTTCCTCGACGGCGACCCGGATCAGCCGATCATCGTGGGCCGCGTGTACAACGCGAAGCAGGCCGTGCCGTACAAATTGCCCGACAACAAGACGCGCTCGACGTGGAAGAGCGACTCGTCGCTCGGCTCCGAGGGCTTCAACGAGATCATGTTCGAGGATCTCAAGGGGCAGGAGCTCGTCTGGGAGCAGGCGCAGAAGAACCGGCGCAGGCTGGTCAAGAACGACGAGACGATCACGATCGGCCACGACAGGCAGAAGCTCGTCTCGAACGACGAGCAGGACAAGACGCTCGGCTACGTAAAAGTGTTCGTCGGGAAAGACCAGGACATCGTCGTCAAGCAGGACAAACGCGAGCGGGTCGAGGGCAACAGCCACCTGCACGTGATGGGCAAGCGCAACCAGCGCATCGAGGGCAACCAATCGCTCGAGGTGAAGGGCGACCGGCACGAGCTCATCGGCGAGAACCACGCGCTCGCGGTGACGAAGGAGCTCCACATCAAGGCCGGCACGGCGCTCGTGATCGAGGCCGAGGACCTCACGCTGAAGGGCCCGGGCGGGTTCATCCGCATCGACGGGAGCGGCGTCACGATCCGCGGGACGAAGGTCTACATCAACAGCGGCGGCTCGGCCGGCGAGGGCTCGGGCGCGTCGCCCGAGGCCCCCGACAAGGCGATCGAGGCCGAGGTGGACGACGTGAGCAAGACGCTCATCGCGCAATAAAGGAGCCGAGAGATGCCTCCTGCCGCACGAATCACCGATCGTCACGTCTGCCCGATTCACCCGCCGAACGTCATCGTCCAGGGCGAGTCCACGGTCATCGTGGGTTTTCAGCCCCAGGCGCGCGTCGGCGACGCCGAGGCCTGTGGCGCCGCCATTTCGGCCGGCGAGCCCACGGTCATCATCGGCGGCAAGGACGCCGCGCGAAAAGGCGACCCCACGAACCACGGGGGCAGCATCGCCTCGGGCTGCCCGACGGTCATCATCGGCTCCAACCCGATGGCCGTGCTCCAGACGGACAAACCTTTCTGCGAGGACTGCGCCAAGAAGGCGGCCGAGCGCGCCGCGCGGCAGAAGGCCGGGAGGGACGGGTCGTGACCGAGCCTCGGCTCATCGTCGAGGTGCGTTATGGCAAGCTCGGCGGCACGAAGCGGGCCGTCGAGGCCGGCCGCGCGCTCCGGGTCGGCCGGACCGAGCTCGCGGACCTCGTCGTGGGGCACGACGGGCAGATGTCGGGCACGCATTTCGAGCTGCAATGGGACGGCGCGAGTTGTCTCTTGCGGGACCTCCAGAGCCAGGGCGGGACGCGCCTCGGCGGGCAGGTAACGACGCAAGGCGAGGTCCCGCACGGCGGCTGGATCCAGGCGGGCGAGACCGATTTTCTGGTGTACGTCGAGGGCCGGACGAAGCCGCCGCGGCGCAAGCTCGCGCGATCACCCGAGGAGGAGGCGGCGCGCGTGTCGGCCGCGAGAGAGGCGTGCGAGCTCTTGCGCGCGGAGGCGGCGAAGGTGCCGCTGTATGCGATCGTCGACGGCGCGCGTGACCGGCATATCCTCGAGGTGATCCGCGAGCACGTCGAGCCGCACCAATCGCTCTACGACGGCCTCCAGGGCGAGACGCTCGAGGACGTCGCGCCGTACCTCGTGGGCCCGTTCCGCAAGGACTCGGCGCTGCTCGACCGGCTGCTCGCCGAGGGCTTCGGCAATCGCTGGGGCATGTTCCTCACGAGCTACGACAAGTTCGTGGAGGTGCGGCGACACTTTCGGCGCTTCTTGATGGTGACGCTCGAATCGACGAACGAGAAGGTGTACTTCCGCTTCTACGATCCGGGCGTGCTGCGCGTCTTCTGGCCGACCTGCAGCCCCTCGCAATGCCAGGAGTTCTCGGCCGGGATGGAGGAACTCTTCGTCGAGGAAGAGGACCTCTCGCTCTCGGCGCTCGTAAGGCCTCACTGATTCGGAGTAAACGCCCGTGGCAAACCTCGAGCTCTCCCTCGCCTCCGGTCAACGCGACCTCTACGTGCGGCGTTTTTCCGTCCGGGAATCCGTCTCGAACCTCTTCTCCATTCACCTCCTCGTCCGCTCGCCCGACCCGAGCCTCGACCTCGGGGCCGCGGTGGGCCACCCCGCGGGCTTCCGCCTGCACGCGGGTTATGCCCACGTGCAGGGCGGCGCCCAGCGCACGTGGACGGGCATCGTGGCCCGCGCCGAGCAGAGCCACGCGCTGCAGGAGGTCACGGCCGAGGAGGGGCTCTCGACGTACCACATCCACATCGTGCCCGAGCTCTGGCTGCTCACGTTTCGCCAGAACAACCGCATCTACCAGCAGCTCTCGATCCCCGACATCATCGATCGCCTGCTCGGAGAATGGCAGATCCGGCCGGTCTGGCGCATCCAGCGCGACCAGTACCCGACGCTCGACTACAAGGTCCAGTACCGGGAGACCGATTACGCCTTCCTGTGCCGCCTCCTCGAGGAGGCGGGCATCGCGTATACCTTGAGCGAGCACCCCGAGCGCGGCACCACGCTCGTCTTCGGCGATCGGATCCAGACGAACGCGCCCCGCTCCGGCCCGCCCATCCCTTACGTCGACAACCCGAGCGAGGCGGCCGAGAAGGAGTACATCAGCCGCGTGCGCTTCGGCCGCGAGGTCCGCCCCGGCGCCGCGACGTTCCGCGATTACGACCCTCGCAAGCCCGACCTTCAGCTCTTCGGCAAGGCCGAGCCGAGGGGCGGCGTCGAGGGCAAGCTGGAGCAGTACCATTACGACGCGGGCTCCTTCCTCGTCGAGACGGGCAAGGCCGAGGGCACGCCGAACGCCGACGATCGAGGGTTCGCGCGGCACGACGGCAAGTACGGGACCGACCTCTCGGTCCGGGTGCTCGAGGCCGAGCGCACCGGCGAGCGGATGGTCTCGTTCGCCGCCAATACCTTCGACCTCGCGCCGGGCGTGGTCTTCTCGATGTCGCGCCACCCGCATTCGGCGCTGCCCGAGAGCCAGAGGCTCCTCCTCGTCGGCGCCTCGCTCGAAGGCACGGACACGGGCGATTTCAGCTTCCATGGCCACGCGTTTTTCGCCGACGCGCCCTACCGTCCGGCGCGCCAGACCCCGAAGCCGAAGATCCACGGCCTGCAGAGCGCCACGGTCGTCGGCCCGCCGGGCCAGGAGATCCACACGGACGAGTTTGGCCGGGTACGCGCGCAATTCCACTGGGATCGCGAGGGCGGGCGGAACGAGCAAAGCTCGTGCTGGATCCGCGTCAATCAGGGCTGGGGCGGCATGGGGTATGGAATGATCACCCTGCCCCGCATCGGCCACGAGGTGCTCGTCGCGTTCCTCGAGGGCGACCCGGACCACCCGACGGTCATCGGCCGCGTCTACAACGCCGCGCAGCAGGTGCCGTACAAGCTGCCGCAGGACAAGACGCGCAGCACGTGGAAGAGCGACTCGTCGATCGGCTCGGACGGGTTCAACGAGATCATGTTCGAGGACCTCGCCCAGAAGGAGCTCGTCTGGCAGCAGGCGCAAAAGGATCGCAATCGGAACGTCAACAACGACGAGTTCGCGACCATCGTCCACGACCGGCAGAAGCTCGTGAAGAACGACGAGTCCGAGCAGACGATGGGCAACCGCAAGCTCTGGGTCGGCAAGGATTACGACGAGGTCACGAAGAAAAACAAGAACGAGACGTACAACGCCGACGTGCACCTCGTGGTGGAGGGCAGCCGGCGCGAGCGGATCGACGGCAAGCAATCCCTCACCGTGAAGAAGAGCCGCCACGAGAAGGTGGAGGGCCGCAGCGCGCTCCGGGCGGGCCAGGAGATTCACCACGTGGCCGGCGAGGAGTGGGTCGGCGAGGCGGGCGGCGCGGCCACGATCAAGGCCCCGGGCGGCTTCATCAAGATCGACGGCGCCGGCGTCACCATTTCAGGCACGATGGTGTGGATCAACGAGCGCGGCGAGCCCGGCGACGGCAGCGGCTCGAAGCCCCAGGCGCCGTTCGATCCGCCGGAGGCCGAGGAGCGCGCCGACTCCGGCGAGAGCCCGGACGATCACGCGCCCCCGCCGCAGTTCACGCTCGCCGCAATGCTCGATGCCATCGGAGGAGGCTCGATCCCGTCATGACCACCGTATCCACCGAGCAAGAGCAGGCACTGGCAGGGGCGCAGGGCGACGGCAGCGCCGTCCAGCCATGCGCCGTCATCGTGGTGATCGACCCCGGCCACGGCGACCGGCTCGAGGCGGGAAACCCGATCGATCCGGGCGCGGTCTCGGGCAAGGTCTACGAGAAGGACATCGCGCTCGACGTCAGCAACAAGCTGAAGCCGAAGCTCGAGGCGAAGACCGACTGCATCCAGGCGGTGTATCTGACGCGCGACGGCGACATCAGCGAGGTCCGCAAGCGGCTCGCGTGGCGCGTCGCCATCGCCAAGGAGAAGAAGGCGAACATCTTCATCAGCCTCCACCTCGACGCGTCGGACAACGCCTCGGCCAAGGGCCAGTCGGTCCTCTATCACCCGAATTCAGCCAATTCGAAGTCGCTCGCGGTGGCGGTCTCGGCGCGCGCCAATGTCGTCAAGCCCCGCAGCAGCGGCGGACCGAAGCCCCGCGACAACCTCTACGTGATCAAGATGGCGCACTTCGGCCCGGACACGAAGGCCGCCGTGCTGGTCGAGCTCGGGTTCATCTCGAACGAGTCCGACAGAAACGCGTGCCTGACGCAAGCCGACGCGATCGCCCAGGAGATCGCCGACGGCATCGCCGATTTCATCCTGGCGAACAAGGCGATCTTCTCGGGCGCCGGGAGCACGCCCCAGAACGTGCCCCTCCCGCGGCCCCGGCCCACCGACCGGGACCTGCCCCAGAACGTGCCCATCCCGCGGCCGAGGCCTGCCAACCTCTGACGGTCAGACCGATCGCGCGCGCTTCGCCGCGGCATGCTCGAACGTGCCCTCGTCGAGCCCCCGCGCGACGCCGAGCGCGCCCGCGCGCGGGACGGCCTCTTCCCTCCTTCGCGCCCTTCGGCGGTGACGGGAGACGATCACGAAGCCGATGAGGCCATTGACGAGCAAGAGCGCGTTCGTGACCGTGAAGACCCAGTTCCCGAGCAGGACACTGTAGCTCGTGAACCCGACCGAGGCCGCGGTCTGACCGACCCACAGCCATTTCGAGACGCCCTCGACGGAGCGGCTGCGCCATTGTTTCCAGTTTTGCCCGGCGAGCGTCGCGAGCAGAACGAGCGAGCTGATCCAGCCAATGAGCTCCGTCATGCGCCTAAAGGCGCATCTGGGGCCGGGCGCCGCGTTCGCCAGGGTGAAACCCCTTCGCGTGGATCGAGCCGCTAGCTCTTCGCCCCGGCCGTCCCCCGCTCCGGCGTCGTGACCGTCCCGATCGCGAGCGCGCGCAGCGCCTCGCCCCGCGCCTCGTACTGGTCCTGCGCCGGGTGCAGCTCGCCCACGAGGCGCGTCCGGAACTTGCGGAACATCGGCAGCTTGCGGGCCACGGCCTCCGGCGCGTACGCCACGATCGGCGTCGCCTCCGCGGTGAGCCGCAGCAAGAGCCGGAGGTACGTCCCGCCGAGCACCTCGCGCTTCTGATAATGCCGCCCGCCGAGCAGCGCCCGCTCCGCCTGCGTATCGAGCGCGTCCGCGGGCAAACCCTTCTTCTCCCGGGCGAACGCCTCCCGGATCCGGTTCGACAAACCCTCGGGCACGACCGGCGCCCAGGACAAACCCGAGCGCGCGACGAACTTGTCCGCCGCCTCGACGGCCGCCTTGAGCCCCTCGTCCGTGGGCCCGACGAGCGGCGCCGCCGCGGTCGAGAGCGCCTTCAAGGTCTCCATCTCGTCGAAGGGCGTCTCGAGCTCGCCCGCCACGAGCACGATCGGCGTCGCGTATTTGCCATCGTCGCGGATCGACTGGTCCATGAGCTCGACGAGGCCGCGCTCGTCCATTCGATCGGCGCGGGCCAGGATCTCGAAAATCTCGCGGCGATCCTCGATTTCCCAGGCCTCCTTGCCGGCGAGGACGTCGTCGATCTCCTTGTCGGCGCCGCGCTGCTCGAGCTCGGAGAGCAGCCTCTTCCACGAAGGGACGCGCCGGATGCGCGGGACGAAGCTCGGCTCGAACCACACGAGGTGCAAGAGCTCGCGGACGATGACGGGCTTCTGCGCCTCCTCCTCCGCGACGAGCGAGCGGATCTCCCGGCGCGGCGCGCTCCACGGGCGCACGCCCGCCGCCTCGTTCGACGCGCCGAGCGCGCCGCCGTCGGAGGCCGAGTCCTTGGGCGCCTCCGCGACCGCCGCCGCCGCCGCGGCCGCCGCCGTGCCGAGCGTCTCGCGCCCCGGAGCCACGCCGCCGGGCGCGCCGCCGACCCACGGGCTCGGACCACGGCCGCCCTCGGACGACGTCGTGCCCGGACGAACCGGCGGCGGGACGGGCGGGGTCCGCGTCGGAGGCGCGGCGGGAATCGTGGAGACGGCGACGGGCGCAGGCACGGGCGGCGGCGCGGCGACGGGCGCGGACACGACGGGCGGGACGAACGCCGGCGTGGAAATGGGCGCGGGCTTGGGCGCGGGCGGCGACACCGAAGGCGAGACCTTGGACACGGGCGGCACGGGCGCGGGCGAGACCACGGTCCCCGGCAAGGAGCCACGCGCCGCCGCAGGCACGGGCGGAGGTTTCATCGTCGGCGGCTGCGGCGGCGTCTGGAGCGGCTGCCCCCAGGGGCGCGGCGCCGAGGTCGGCGGCTGGAGGACCGACGATTGAAATGGCAAATCGCCCGAGAGGGAGGGCTGCGGCTCGCGGGCCCCCGGGTGCAGGGGCGACGCCGAGAAGGGCAACGCCGCCCGACGCGCCGCGTCGGCCTCGACCTGGGAGATCACGTTCGTCTGGGTATGGTCCTCCTCGGAAAAACCCTTCGACTCCGAGGCGGCCATCGCCTGGACGATCTCGCCCCAGCTCAATTCGTGGCCGGGCATCTCCATGCCCACGATCACGCGCCCCGGCTCGTCGGGCCGGGCGAGCGGGATCTGCACGCGCCAGGTGAGGGTGGCGATCCCGCGATCGGTGTCGATCCAGAGGGCGTCGGCGCGCACCTTCTGGCGTTGCGCCGCCCCCTGCCCTCGGTCGACGAAGATCGCAGGGCGCACGCCCGGCAGGTTCGTGATGAGCCGCGGATGCTCCGGGTGCAGGTTCTCGAGGACGATACGCTCGTTGTCGCGCAGCGCCGAGAGGAGCTGATCCGAGGGCGCCGCATTGAAGTACGCCTCGCTCGGCCCCTCGAGCCCCACGCCCGCGGGCGGCGGCGCGCGGCCCACGAGATCGGCCCGCGAGGGCCAGCTCATCGCGATTGGCGCAAAACAAATGGGCGGCACGAAATCGTCGGGCTGCGAGACATACACCCCGAGGGGCTGCAGGTTCGGCAGCGTACGCCTGCCATAACCGTCACGCACATCGGCGCGAATGCCCACGGGGTTGTGCGTCCCGGGCCCGCCGCCTGCGCGCTCCCAGGTCAGGCGCATGCGCGTGAAGCGTGTCCCCTCCTGGAGCGAGCCGTCGGGCAGGAAGGAGCGGTCGCAAAACACCTCGATCGCCTTGTCGACCTCGCCGACGACCATGCGGGCCACGAGCGAGCGGACCGGCTGCTGTCCCGGGGCGTAGGCATAACCGACGAGCGTGACCTCGGGGCGCGGCTTCTGGGGGACGAGGTCACTCGCGGCGCGCAGGCTCCGGTTCGGGTCGTCGTCCCAGTGGTCGTCGGCCTCATTGAGGGCCTCCTGCTCGTTCGAGAGCATGGCCTCGCCGGGCTGGAGCCAATACGTGGCCTTGCAAACGACCGTGAGGACGAAGCCCCCGGCGCGCTTCTGCCACACGAGGGACCCCGTGCGCAGGGGACCGACCGAGAGGATTTGCATCGCGCCGGAGCCTATCCCAAAAGACGCGGGATCGATGGAGAAAAATAGGGATGGCCCACGCGCGGGAAGGGGACGGCGCGCTTCGCAGCGGTGCGTCATCTGCTTCCCGTTGACGCCGCCGGAGCGGGCCTTTACCCCTCGAACCATGAAGGAACCAATCTCGGGTGCGAAGGCTGGCAGGTTTCTGCTCCTCGGCCTCGGCCTCGGCCTCGGTCTCGTCGCGAGCCGGAGCGCGTCCGGGGAGCCCGCGGAGGACGATGGTGTGCCTGCAGGCATGATGGCACACGTCGAAGGCGGCGTTTGTCCCCCCGGGTGGGCGCCCGCGCCGAACGTCGAAGGACGGCTCGTCGTGGCGGTCGCCGAGGGCAAGGACGTCGGCGTGCAGGTCGGCGAGCCCCTCGCGGACCGCGAGGACCGCACACATACCCACGCCTACGAGGGCGAGCTCGCCTTGCCCTCGAAATCGATCGCGGCCGCCAACGGGGACAACCAGGCCGGGGCGAAGGCGCAGACCTACGGCCTCTCCGGGACCACGAGCCCGGGCGTCTCGGGCCTCCCTTTCGTGCAGGTGATGGCATGCGTGAAGCAATGAAGAGCACGCTCGCCGCCATTGCGATGGCCCTCGTCACCGCGTGCGCGGCCGGCACCTCCTCCACGAGCGGCGGCTCGCAGGGCGCCGGCGGGGATGGCAGCGGCGGCAGCGGCGGCGCGGGAGGTGGCCCCGGGGCGCGCGGGGACGCATTGCCGCGGAGCACGATCGGGTTTTTCCAGGTACCGGCCTGCCCGAGCGGGTGGGAGCCCTACAAGGCCGCGGCGGGCCGGACCCTCCTGCCGACGATCGGCGACGCGGCCGGCGGGACGACCGTGGGCGAGCCCCTCGTGAGCGGCGAAGAGCGGGCCCATTCGCACCGGGTGAATGCGACGTTCGACCTCGTCCCCATTTCGTATGCGGGCGTCTCGGGCGGCGGGAACGCGGGCGTCGCGGCGGCCGGAACGGCCGTGTTCGAGACGACCTCGGAGGAAGCCACCACGGGTTTGCCCTACGTGCAGCTCCTCGCGTGCAAGAAGCTGGCGGAGCCCGTGGCCGGGGGCAAACCCTTGCCGAGAGGGATGCAGATTTTTTATGACGGCCCGACCTGTCCGTCCGGCTTCCAGCAGGCCGCCGCGACGCAAGGCCGGCTCGTCGTGGGCCTGCCGAAAGGCGCACCCGCGGATCTCTCCTTCGGCGGCGAGCCCCTCTCGAGCGCGGCCCCGCGCGCGCATACCCACGGCGGCGACACCTCGCTCGCCACGGCCTCGCACGGGATCGGCCTCGTGAGCAACGGCGCCGCGACGGGGTACGCGCGAAACGATACATACACGAGCGCGACGCAGACGGACGCGAGCGAGGCGGCGCTCCCCTTCCTCGAGCTGATTCATTGCGAGAAGCTGTGACGGAGAGCGGGGCAAAGGCAGCCCGAGGCGCGGGCGCATTGCGCGAGCAGGCGCCGCTCGCCCTGCGCGAGCTCGCCGCCGGGTTTCCGGGGGCGGATCACGCGGGTCTCGTCAGCGCGATCATGCGCCTCGTCGTCGTTCTCTTCGCCGCGTCCCGGGGGCGTTTGTCCGAGGACGAGCTCGGGCGCCTGCACGCCGAGCTCACCGCGGCCGAGCGCGCCCGCGCGCCGCTTGGAGATCGTCACGAAGCCTGGCACCGTATCACCGGCCTGTTCCGCCGCCTGCACGACGGGGCCCTCGGACGAACCGGCCCCGACAAACCCGCCCGGCGCGGCTCGCTCTTCGACGCGGACGCCCATCCTTTCCTGGAAGGGCGGCTCTCCGACGCCGTCGTCTTGCGCGTCCTCGACAAACTCCTCCTCGCTTCGGGCGAGCCCCTCGCGTTCGGCGAGCTCGAGGTCGAGGGCATCGGCACCGTCTACGAGACCCTGATGGGTTTTTCCGAGGAGCGACGCCGCACCGGCGCCCATTATACCTCGCCGCTCCTCACGCGGATCATGGTCGAGCGCACGCTCTCGCCGCTCGTCCCCCCGGACGCGAGCCCCGAGGGGATCCTGCGCCTCTCCGTCTGTGATCCCGCAATGGGCTCGGGCGCGTTTCTGGTGGAGGTTTGTCGGTGGCTCGGCGATCGCCTCGTCTCCGCCTGGGAGCGCTCCCCCGCGGGCGCGCCGGCGGGCGAGGATCCACGATCGCAGGCGCGCAGGCTCGCCGCGAGGCATTGCCTCTACGGCGTGGATCGCAACCCGATCGCCGTGGACCTCGCCCGCGTCTCGTTATGGCTGCTCACGGCCGCCCCGGAGCACCCCTCTTCGTTCCTCGAAGCCACCCTGCGCCACGGCGACTCGCTCGTCGGCCTCGGGCGGGACGCCATCGAAGCCGCCTCGCCCGAGGCCGTCCGCGAGCGCGTGGCCGAGGCCGAGGCGCGCCGGAGGCGATTCTTCGCGTCGTCCGATCCAGAATGCCTCGCGGACGCCGATCGCGCCCTCGCGCCGCTCCGAGCTATGGGCGACGCCCTGCTCGGCGCCGCAGCGATCGCGGCGCGCTCTCCGTTTCACTGGGAGATCGAGCTCCCCGAGGTCTTCGGCCGCGGCGGCTTCGACGCGCTCGTGGGAAACCCGCCCTGGGTCTCGTACGCGGGCCGGGCGGCCCAGCCGCTCGCGGCCGAGCTGCGCGCGTTTTATCGAAGCACGAACCCGGCCTTCGCGGGGTATCGCAATTTGCAGGGCCTGTTCGTGTACCAATGCGCCCGCATGCTGCGCCCGGGAGGCCGGCTCGGGCTCGTCTTGCCCACCTCCATGTCCGATCTCGGCGGATACGAGCCCACGCGCCGCGCGCACGACGCGCTCTGCGCCTGCGACGAGGATCTGCCCGATTTCGGGGACGCATTCGAGGGCGTCTTCCAGCCGAGCATGGGGCTCATCTCCACGCGAAGGAGCGCGCCCTTGGCCCTCGAATCGGCCGGCGCCTGGCCCCTCTCGCGTTCGGACCTCGACGCCGAGGCCACGGCCCTGCTCGAGCGGCTCTCGGCCCTGCCGAAGCTCCCCCCGCACCTCTTCGGCGAGCGGGGCTTTCAGAGCACCGGCGACGACGTCCGGCACCTCCACGAGCGCGAGGCGCCCGACGAGCGCTTCCGCGTGGGCGTACGCGTGGGCGGGGACATCGAGCCTTTCGCGAGGCGCCCTCCGCGCCTCTATTGCGACCCGGCCGATTTCTCGGGGCGATTCCGCAAGGACGCCGAATGGCTCGCCGTGCGCCTGCTCATCCGGCAGACGGCCCGCTTCCCGATGGTCGCGCCCTCCGACGGCCTCGCCTTCCGCAACTCGATCCTGGCGGGTTTCTCGGACGAACGACACAGCGCCGCGTTCCTCCTCGGCTGGCTCAACGCCACGCCGATCCGCTGGTACCATTACATGCGGCACCGCGACGCCCGGCAAGGGATGCCGCAGGTGAAGATCACCCACCTGCGCGCGCTGCCCGCCCCGGCGGATCTCCAGTACATGCCCGCGATCGAGGCGCTCGCCGACGAGTTTGGCACGCGAAACCAGGGGATCACCCGGGCCGAGCAGGAAAAGCTCGACGAGCTCGTCGCCCTCGCGCTCGGGCTCTCGTGCCCGGAGCGCGGCCCGATCGAGCGCTGGATCCGGCCCTGAGCCTCACCCACCTCTCGTGGTCTCGCCTGGCGAGGGCGCCGCGCCGCGTGATTCGGAGGGCGCTCGCCCCCACCGCGGCAGCTCCACCCGGAAGGTCGATCCCTCGCCCTGCACGCTCTCCACGCGGACAGAGCCGCCGTGCGCCTCCACGATCTGCCGCACGATCCACAGGCCGAGCCCGAGGCCGCCGAACGACTGGTTGGAGACGGCGCGCTCGAATCGCTCGAAGATCTTGCCCTGGTCCTCGGGCGCAATGCCGACGCCGTGATCGCGGACCGTGAGGCGCGCCGCGGCCTCGTCGGCCTCGAGAGCGATCTCGATCGGCTCGCCGCGGCCATACTTGATCGCATTGCCGAGGAGGTTCGTGACCACCTGCTCGATCCGCAGCCGATCCCACGTGCCGAGGACGGGTTTGTCATGCTGGAACGTGATCGAGCACCCGGCCTCCTCGGCCTCGCGACCGAAACGCGTCACCACGTCCTGCACGAGCGCCGAGAGGTCGACCTCCTCGAGGCAGAGATCGAGCCTGCCGGCCGTGATACGCGAGACGTCGAGCAGGCGATCGATGAGCGCGGCGAGCCGCACGGCTTGCCGGTAGGCCACCTCGAGCGCCGGCCCCATGCGCTCCTGGTGGACCCCGGCGCGCGCGTCGCGCACGAGGCGCTCGAGCTGGAGCTTGAGCGGCGTGAGCGGCGTGCGGAGCTCGTGCGAGGCAATGGCGAGGAAATCGTCGCGCGCCGAGATCGCCTCCATCGCCTCGTGGAAGCGGGTCGCATTGCCGATGGCCTGCGCCTCCAGCCGCTCGGCTTGCTCACGGATGCGATTCTCCGCGAGCTTGAGCGGCGTCACGTCCACGTCCATGCAGACGAACTCGCAGGCCCCCGTGATCGTGGGGATCGAAAAGATCGTCGAGTACACCCAGACCTCGCGGCCGTCCTTGCGGTGGCACGACCATTCCGTGGGCCCGCTCGGCTTGCCCGTGCGCCCGATCTCCGCGAGCGTCTCCACGAACGTCCGCGTCGAGGCCTCGTCCAGCATCACGGCGTCGAGCGTCTTGCCGACAGCCTCCACTTCGGACCAGCCAAAAAGGCGCTCGGCGGCGCGGTTCCAGTAGAGCACGCGGCCCTCGGCGTCATACCCCTCGATCGCGACGCTCGGCGTATTTGCGACGATCGCGCGGAGCCGCGCCTCGGCGTGGTCGACCGCCGCCGCCGCGACCTGCGCCGCCGAGGCGTCCTGGAAGGTCACGACGCCCCCGCGGACCCGGCCCCCCTCGCCCACGATCGGCCGGGCAGAGACGACGACGTGGATCCCCTGCGGCGCGCGCGGGTTTTTCACATAAAGGAGGACGTCGTCCACGCGCTCGCCCGAGAGCGCCCGCAGGAGCGGGACGTCATGGGTGGGGCAAGGCGTCCGTTCGTCCGGCAAGAAAATGCCAAAAGCCTCGACCCACGCTCCCGCCGGGGCGTCGACCGGGAGCCCGATCAGGCGCGCCGCGGCGCGGTTCCACGCGACGATCCGCTTGGTCTCGTCGGCCACGATGATCGCCTCGTCCAGAACGTCGAGGGCGCCACGGACAAGGGCGATCTCCGCTTGCAGTTCACGAACGCTGGAGAAGACGTCTTCCGCCATGAGCTCCTCGCAGCGCTCCTCGCACGCGAATACATCCCGCGTCAACAGTGAATCCGCTCGCTACGCTCGCGCTCGCTCCTGCGTACCCCGTGAGGGACGTGGTATCGACAGCGGGAGTTGTCGAGGGAGGGTCGCACCTTCCACGCGGACGGACGCCCCCATCCATACGCGGGCCACCCGGCGCGGGCCGCCGAGCGCTCACGGCCCGTACCAGATCGGCGAGCTCCAGGCGCGGTGCTGCACGGTCTTCGGCACGCTCGGGTCCGCGCACGCCGGGGGCGCCGCTGCGGGATCGAGCCCGTTGCATTCGTACGTGCTGTAACGACAGCTCGGCACCTCGACGGCGCGCGCATAATAAAAAGCTCGCTCCTTCGGGTCGAAATCGGGGTCGGCCCAGACCACGCAGAGCTCGTCGGCGCCCTGGGCCAGGACGGCGCAGGTCGAGGTATCCACGGCCGGCTCCGCGGCGGGCGTGCCCGCGACGTCGTAGACCTTCTCGTACACCTTCCCCTCGCGCACGTACCCCTTGATGATCTGGAGCCGCTCGAGGGGCCGGCCCGGCCAGCTCGCCGTGCCCGGATCGGCGCTCGCTTGCACGAAAAAGGTCGGCTCCGAGCCCGACGAGGCGCCGAGCGCGCCGCCCATGGGCACGCCCGCCGCGTAGGCCTCTTCGAGTCGCTCGGGCCGGCCGCAGAGGCCCGCGTCGTACCCGAAGCCGCCGAAGAAGCGGATCGGAATGCGGGGGCCGCTCGTGGCGAAGGTCTCGCGGCGGCGGATCGCCGCGAAGATGGCCTCGCGCGTGTTCTCCTCGGCCCAGACCGCGGCGAGCCCGCCGGGGTTGTTGATGACGCCGTCGTGTGTCTCCGTGCCGGCGCCGAGGCGTTTGTCCGGGGTGTCGTCCACGAGCCCGACGTGCCCGGGAAAACCCACGCTGGAGGTGTTCCCGGGCGTGCCGTTGTGGGTGTCGGTCGAGCCGATGAGGCCGAATCGAAAGGGGTTCGTCCCGAGGCGTTCGGCCTCGAGGAGCCCGGTCTTCAGGACGTACCGCAAGAAATCGTGCCGGTGCGTGCAGCCCCAGAGGCGCATGCCCCCTGAGCCGGGTTTGTCCCCGCATTGCAGGTCCTCGGGGGGCCGGAGCTCCTCGAACTCGCAGAGCGGATCGACGTCCGCCTCGACGTCGAGGAAGCCATTGCGGCACTCGCTCGATCCTTTGTGCTGAAAGATCTCCGCGACGGGCTCCATCTCCGCCCGCAGGGACGCGCGCGCGGCCTCCTCCTCGATCGTCGCGCCGCCCGGGTAGGTGGGATCGAAGAGCCGGCCGTTCGAGAGGTTCGAGTTGTGCGGGAGGACGAGCACGTCGCAGCCATTCTCCGCGCCCTTGCAGCCGTCCCGGAGCTGCTCCCAGAGGTCGAGCGGCGTCGGGGCCTCGAAATAGGTGACGGGCAACTCGGGCACGACGTCGTTCGCGAAGATGACGTTCCGGTGCAGGTTCGAGATGCCGAACGTATTCGTGTATTCGTACCCGACGAACGTGGTGAACGAGCAGGCCGCGCTTCGATCGTAGGCCGCCTCGGCCGCGTCCTGCATGGCCTGCCAGCGCTCCTTCGCCGCGGCCTCGCAGTCCTTGCCCTCGCCGCAGAGCTCCGCCACGCGCGTCGGGTTCGGCTGGGAGAGGCGCACGGCGAACGTGGAGGCCCCCTGCCCGACCTCCTCGCGATACGTCTGGCAGGTGAACGTGTCGTATTTGGGCGAGCTCGGCGTCATGCAATGGTACATCTCGCCGAGGAACTCGCCGTGATCGGTGACGGCCACGAAATCGAGCGGCCTGTCGATCCGCGCCTCGCGCGTCCCCTTCCCCGCCGCGTCGAGCGGAGGCAACAAGGTGGCCTCGCCGCGCGCGAAACGATACGCGTCGGCCGGCGTGACCACGGTGTCGTAGGAGCGCGCGTCGAAGGAGAATGCCGTGTGCACGTGGAGGTCGCCGTAGAGCGGGACCTTCGTGGGCACGCTCTCGGCGCAAGCTTCGCGCGGGCGCGGCGCGCGCGGGGGCGTCGCGGGGGGAGGCGCCTCCGCGCATCCATCGACGAGCAGAGCCGAAAACAGGACGAACGAGACGATCCTCACGCGGCGATGAAATACGGATTGCGCCTCCGCGTCAAGCTCCGCAGCCCGGCACGGTGACGTCGACGTCGAGCACCGCCGCGGCCGTGACGCGCGTCTCCTGGGGAGGACGTTTGCCCTTCGCCGCGGTGGTGAGCTTCATGGAGGGCGCGACGACGTAAGGCTTCAGCTCGGCCCCGGACATGACGAGCTCGATCGACGTCTGACCCTTGGGCACGGGGGCGAGCTCGGCCACGAGCACCCTTTCTTGCCCTTCGGTCTCGGCGTAAAACGCGAGCGACTCGAGGAAATCGAAATTCGCCCCGGAGGGCCCGTCGATGACGAGCGCGAGGGAGATCATGCGCACCGAATCGACGTCGTCCTTCGTGACGCCCTGGTTGTCGAGCTCCTGCGTCAGGTTGATGCTCTGAAATTCCTCGAAGGCGAGGACGCCGAGCAGCTCGTCGAGGACCGTCCCGGCGGGGATCGTGGCCTTGGCGGCGACGTCCACCTCGAAATTGTCGAGGTCGTCGCAGCTCGTCACGGCGGCCGCGGCCACCGCGAGGAGGAGGTTCTGAAGAGCGACGCGTCGATTCATCCGAGCACCTCAGTTCATGAACGCACCGCGATCCCAGGCCCCCGCCTGGGGCCGCGGCAATTGCACGAGGTCCGTCGTGACCGAGCCGTACGTGGCCTGGTTGTAGACGTTTTTCCCGGTGCCGTCCCCCTGGCCGCCCGATTTCAGGTTGAAATCGCCGGCCGTCGCGTTGACGAAGACGCTCATGACCGTGGCCGAGCCCGGCGTCTCGTTGCCGCTCACGATCACCGGGGCCGGCGTGCTCAAGAGGTTGTTGGTGAACCCGAAGACGAGGTTGTTCTCGGCCGAGTCGAACGATACGCCCGCGCCCGAGCCGAGGTTCACCGCCGTGCTGCCGCCCGTCATGCTGAAGAGGATGTTGTTCGTCAGCCGCCAGCGCATCTTGCCGCTCGACGCGCCGGTGCCCCAGAGGCCGTAGGTCCGGGCGAGCATCGTGTTGTTCGTGAAGATCAGGTTGAAATCGACGCCGCCGGTGCTGCCCAGGAAATTGACGATGTAGGCATTGTTGCTCGCCGCCTCGAGCAGGTTGTTCTTGGCGACGAGGGAGGCCACGCTCGTCGTATTCGGGCCCGACCCGTTGATCACGTAGGTCGTGGCGCCGCTGCTCTTGCCCTCGACGCAAATGCGATTCGAATCGAGGATCGTCGCGCCCCGCTGATTGCCGAACTGGATGGCCGCGTGCGTGTTCGACGTCGTGGAGCGGGCATACACGTCGTTGCCGAAGATCTTCGACGTGCTCCCCGGGCAGGCCGTCGCGCCGAGGGCCGCGGAGTTCGTGGCGCTCCCGCCGAACAGGGTCTGCACGTAATTGCGCACGAACGTGCCGGCGCGGAGGTTGTGCTGCGTGCCCGAGGTCGTGGGCGTCGCCATCATCCGGAAGCCGCCCCAGACCGCCTTGTTGTGGTCGAGCGTGAGCTGCCCGTAAAACGCCGTGGGGTAGGTGTCCGGGCTCCAGTTCACGAAATTGGAGCTGAACCCGCCCTTGATCGTGAGCTCCTTGGCCACGACGACCGAGGTCGACGCGTAGCCGCCCTGCGCGACGAGGATGGTGCTGCCCGCGGGCGCCATCGCGATCGCCTTGCAGAGCGTCGACCAGGCCTTCGCGGGGCTCTTGCCGTCGTTGTTGTCATTGCCGCCCGAGGCATTAACGTAATATTTCACGGCCGTCTCGGCGATCGAGATGGGCAGGCTCGCGCTGGGCGGGAAGACCTGCTCGCAGCTCGTCGTGAGCGGGCTTTGACCAGGGATCGCGAAGCTCGTGCAGCTCCCCGAGGGGATCGTGCTCGACCCGCACGCGCCGCAGGCGAGGGCCTCGTCGACGTCGCCGTCGCAATCGTTGTCGAGGCCGTCGCAGACCTCCGCCGACGGCTGCACGTTCTGCACGCAGGTGAGGACGCCGCCCTGGCACGTCTCGGTGCCCGCCGCGCAGACGCCCTTGTTGAAGGAGAGCGTGCACGCGGCGCCGCCGTTCGGGTTCCCCTCGTCGATTTGCCCGTCGCAGTCGTTGTCCTTGTTGTCGCAATACTCCATCTCGGGGAGCTTCTTCTGCTTGCACTGGAGCTCGCCCATCACGCAGAGCGTGAACCCGTCGGCGCACTCGCCCGGGATCCCCGTCGTGCACGGCATGTCCGCGTCCACGCCGTGCGTATCGATCTCGCCGTCGCAGTCGTTGTCCTTGCCGTCGCAGATCTCGTCCTTCGGGCCCGGCGCGGCGCAGATCAAGGAGCCCATGAAGCAGAGCGTCGAGCCGAACCCGCACTCGCCGAGCTGACCCGTCGGGCAGGTGATGCCGCCGCCGGGGTTCTCCTCGTCCGACATGCCGTCGCAATCGTCGTCCGCGCCGTTGCACGTCTCCATCGTGGGCTTCGCGTCGGGCACGCAGTAGAGGCCGCCGCCTTCACAATGGTATGTCCCCATGGCACATTGCCCGGGCAATCCCGACATGCAGGACCCACCTCCGCCCGGGTCGCCGTTGTCGACGACGCCGTTGCAGTCGTCGTCCTGGCCGTTGCATATCTCCGGGGCGGGGTCCTTCGGCGTGCATTCGGGTTCGCCGCCGCCGGGGTTGCAGGTGGACACGGTCACCTGGCAGGCGCCCTCGCCGCAGACGATCTCCGGGAAGCTGTCGTCGACGACGTTGTCGCAATCGTCGTCGAGCGCATTACACGTCTCCGCCGCGGGGAGCACGTCCCCCGCGCAGGGCCCCCAGGTGTTCTCCGCGACGCAGGTCTGCGAGCCGTCCTTGCACGCGCCGATGTTCCGCGTGTCCGGCGCGCCGGTGTAACAGGCCTGCGTATCGCCGACCTTGCAAGGGCACCCCTCGTCGACCTGACCATTGCAGTTGTCGTCGATGCCGTTGTTGACGTCGTCGCAGAGCTCGTCCTCCGGAGGCGAACCCGGCACGCACGGCACGGTCATGCCGTCCACGCAGCCCTCGACGGTCACCTGACAGACGCCATCTCCGCAGCTCACGAGCGGCAGGTCGTCGATCGTGCCGTTGCAATCGTCGTCGACCCCGTCGCAGGCCGTCTCCACGGCCGCGCACGCCGCCCCGCCGCTGCCGCCTTGACCTCCGGCGCCGCCCAGACCGCCCATGCCGCCCGCGCCGCTCGTCCCGCCGGACCCCGTCTGCACGAGCACCGGCTCGTCGACGCCCAGGGCTGCATTGCACCCGAAAGCCCCCGCCCCAACCCCCACGAGCACGAGCCCAAGCACCGATGCACGCCGCATGACCGAGTTCCCTTTCGGGCGCTAGAACCGACCCGTCCAAAGAAAAGAAGAAGGACCCAGGATGATCGAGGAGGTCTGCGTCTTCGAACGCTTCGGCGCGGTCAAGAAGAGCGCGAGCCCGCCGGCGAACGCGACGCCGCCCGCCACGAAGAGCCCCGTGGAGAGGTTGCCCGATTGATAGGCGTCCTTCCGCGCGTCGTAACCGAGCTCGTTGCAGACGTTGCCATTGCAATGCCCGTCGATCTCGCTCTCGTCGCGCTTCTGCATCGCCCGGACGCCGAAATACGCGCCCACCGCGCCCGCGCCGAGCCCCGCGACCCCGAGCCCGAGGCCGATGGCGCGCTGGGTGCTGAAAAAACCGTCCTTCGGCGCCTCCGGGATCCGATCGGGCGCAGGGCTCACCCGGGGCCCTTGGGCAGGGTCCAGAAACGGCGTCGAGGGCGGCGTCCCCAGGCCCGAGGCCGGCTCGTTTTGCTGCGCCTCCGGCGGCTTCTTCGGCTCGGGCTGCGGAGCAGCCTCGTCCTCGAGCGCCTGCACCGCGACCGTGAGCTCCGCGCCCTCGGCGATCGCCAGGCCCTTCTCCCAGGGCTTCTTGCCGGGCGCGCTCGCGTCGATCACGTGCTCGCCACGCTCGGTCGGGATACGCGTCCCGAAGACCTCTCGCGTGATCGGCACCCCGTCCAGCGTGACCACCAAGTTTGGCAGCGCGGCGACCGCCTCCGGCACGGCGATCGTGATCCAGCCGAGCCGCGGCTCGAGCTCGCCCATCCGCGCCTTCGCCTCGTCCCCGCGCTTGCGGGCCGTCGACGTCTCGGTGAAGCTCTTCGACGTCGCGACGATACGCGCCGCGTCGTCCACGATGGCCCGATACGTCTCCCAGGCCCGCGCGAGCCGCCCCATTTTGCGATAACAATCGCCGAGGCCCACGCGCGCGCCGAGCCCGGGGCGCAAGCGCACGACCTCCTCGTATTTCGGGCACGCCGTCGCGTAATCCCCCGCGATGAAGGCCGCGCGCGCCTCCTGGAAGAGCGCGTTCACCTTCGCGTCGCCCGCCGGATCGGCCGCGCCCGCGCCCGCCGCGACGAGGACGACCCCGAGCGCGACGAACGAACGAACGAACCACGCGCTGGGTTTTCCGGACGTCTTGGGCAAGGGCGTCTCCTAATCGATCGATGCCGGGGGCTCGAAGGGCTTCCGGGGCGGCTTCGTCGTCGCCGTCGCCGTGCCCTTCGGGAAGGGGGAAGCCGTACGAGCCGGCTGCGTGTACGAATTGGTTTTTCCGGGCAATACCGTCGTGGGCGCGGCCGTGGGCGCCTCGGGCGCCGGAGGGGGAGGGGCGAGGTCCAGCGGCGCGACGGCGGCCTGCGTCGTGGCCGCGGCGGGCACGGTGGGCGCCTCGCCCGGCGCGATCGGCGGCAGGCGCACGGCTTCGGGCAAACCCGCGCGGGCGACCGAGAGCGGCGCCTCGACGCCCACCGCCTTCAGCACCACGACGCCGCTCACGACCGTGAGCAAGGAGCAAGCGAGCGCGACGAGCCCCGCCGTCGTCCAGCGCGACCGCGGCGGCGGCGCGGGCGGCGTCGAGGCCTGGATCAAGGCCACGGACGCGCGGGTCGTGGACGCCTCCTCGAGCGGACGCTCCGGCGCGTCCGAGCGCCGCACGAGCGGGATCGTCAGGTTCATGCGGAACGAGTCCGGCCCCGACTCCGCGTACTGATCGCGCAGCTCGGCGATCGCCTCGGTCGCGCGCTGGAACCGATCCTCGGGGTGCAAGGCCGTCGCGCGCGCGAACCAGCCGTCGAACCAGGCCGGCAAGACCATGCCGCGGCGGCGAAGCGCGCGCGCCGACGGCATCTCCTCCGGCCCCTCGACGACGCGGCGGATGAGCGCGTACACGCCGTGCTCGCGCGCGTCCTCCTGCCAGTACGCCTCGCCGGTGAGCATCGTGTAGGTGATGTGGCCGAGCGCGTGGATGTCGGTCGCCGGCCCGATCTGGCTCGACTTGCCGGCGATCTGCTCGGGGGCCATGTACGTTGGTGTACCAACGGCCTGGGTCATGTTCGAGTTCGTGCCCTCGGAGACGATCTTCGCGATGCCGAAATCGAGGATCTTCACGCAGGGCGAGCCGTCGTCGCGCTCCGTGATGAACAGGTTGCCCGGCTTGAGATCACGGTGGACGATGCCCGCGGCGTGGGCCTTGTCGAGCGCGAACGCGACCTGGCCGAGGTAGACGAGCGCCTCGTCGATCGGGATGTGGCCGCGCTTCTTCAGCATCGCGCCGACCTCCTCGCCGTGCAGGAGCTCCATCACGAGGAACGGCATGCTCGTGGTCTGGTCGATGCCCGCGTCGGTCACGCGCACGACGTGATCGCTCCGGAGCTCGCCGGTGATCCGCGCCTCCTGCGCGAAGCGCTCCCGCAAGACCGCGTCCTCGAGCACGCCGGGCAGCATCACCTTGAGCGCGCACAGGCCGTGGGTGCGCTCGTCGCGCGCCTCGTGGACCGCGCCCATCGCGCCCGCTTTGATGCCCCGAAGGACACGATAACGCTCGTGAAATAGCGTTCCAGTCGGGAGAAAGACCACGCTCGGGGCGCCCATGCCGTCCTCGGGTTATCCCCCATTATGCCAGAGTTCCGGCGCCCTGGACCAAGATCCTGCGCTCCGCGGACGATCCGATCCCCCACCGCCGTCTGGCGAACCCCTTCTAGCCCTTCTTCCGCGGCCGGGGGATGTTGTAGGCCGAGAGCTTCGAGACGAACGTACGTCGAGGCATTCCGAGCATCGCCGCGGCCGCGGTCTGGTTGCCCGCGCATTTCTCGAGCGCGTCGATCATGCGCTGCCGCTCGAGCGAGCCGAGCTCCTCGCGCAGGCTGCCCGACGAGGTCGGGTCGACGACGCTGCCGCGGAGCTGCGAGGTCTGATCGTCTGCGCCAAACGTGAACGCGGACAGCGGCGGCTCCGCGATGGGCGAGGTGAGAGGCACGGTGCCCGTGAGCGGCACGCTCCGCGGCGCAGAGGCCGCGCCCTGCACGCGCCCCTCCAGCACGAGATCCTCGGGCCGGATCACGCCTTCGCAGAGGACGACGGCGCGCTCGATGGCGTTGCGCAGCTCGCGCACGTTGCCCGGCCAGTCGTAGCTCGTCATCGCGGCGAGCGCCTCACGCGTGATCTCCGGCGGGCTACGCCCGATCGAGGACGCCGCGCGCGCCGCGAAGGTCTTCGCGAGCGGCTCGATCTCGGAGCGACGCTCGCGCAAGGGAGGGATCGAGAGCGCGATGCCGTTGAGCCGGAAGTAGAGGTCCTGACGGAAGGTGCCCTTCTGCACCTCGCTCGCGAGATCGCGGTTCGTCGCGGAGACGAAGCGCACGTCGATCGGCCTCGGCGCGAGGCCGCCGACGCGCATCACCTGCCGGTCCTCGAGCACGCGCAGGAGCTTGACCTGGATGCCGAGCGGCAGCTCTCCGACCTCGTCGAGGAAGACCGTGCCCTTCTCCGCGGTCTCGAAGAGGCCCGGCTTCGATCGCACCGCGTTGGTGAACGCGCCCTTCTCGTGGCCGAAGAGCTCGCTCTCGAGCAGCGACTCGCTGAGCGCCGCGCAGTTGAGCCGCAGAAACGGCCCCGTCGCGCGCGGCGACTTGCGGTGGATCGTCTCGGCGAGGACCTCCTTGCCCACGCCCGTCTCGCCGAGCAAGAGCACGCTGATCGGGCCCTCGGCGACGCGCTCGGCGAGCGCGTAGAGGCGCTTCATCGCCTCGTCGCGGATCACGTAGCTCGAGGGTGCTCCGTCGCCGCGCACCTCGGGCTCGTCGTCGTCGAGCTTGCGGACGACGAGGATCGTCGAGCCGAGGTTGATGGCATCGCCGACGCCGAACTCCACGATCTTGCCCGCCTCGACGCGCGTGTCGAGCAGGCGCACCGTGCCGCCTGCGCCCTTCTCGCGACGCACCGTCGTGCCGTTGGCGCTGCCGAGGTCCTCGATGCGCAAGGGTGGGCCGATGTGGATCATCGCGTGACGGCGCGAGACGGAGCCGTCGTCGATCCGGATGTCGCTCTCCTCGGCGCGGCCGAGGACCACCTTCCCCTCGGCGGGCAGCGGGTGACGGGTGACGCCGCCCGCGGCGAAGACTGCGAGCTCGAGGCGCGCCTTCACGTTCTCGTCGTTCCCTTCGTTCCGATGGAAAGCACCGCTCGCGGAACCGTAGGTCGAGCTTGCCCCGAAACGCAAGCCGCCATGCGCCTGCGTGTTCGCTTCACGCGACCCTCCTGGTGGGCGCGGGCCGTGCGTCCCCTCGCGGAAGCGCCGCCCCGCACAGCCAGCGTGATCTCGCTTTCCTTTCCAGGACGTCGCGCATCCCTGCACCCCGACCAGGACGGCGCCCGCCGCGCCGCGGGCACGAAAAACGTTGCCTTGTCAACAGCTTTTTCGAACGTGACGGCTATCACGCAACGGGCGCAACCGGGAGGACGTGGCGGGGTGGGGAGCTTTTGCCGCATCCCTGAGGAGACGAAACATCAAGGCAGGATCCTTCGGCGTTTGCCTGATGAGGCGAAGCATCACCCAGGGCAGCCGCGTCATCCCGTTTCCGCGCGAATCGGGATCCGCGCCGCTCCAATCGAGCAGGATCGGCGCGACAACCCGCTGACGGCCCCATTTTTCCGGCTTTTTTCTGCGTGGCACGGCGAATGCAATTGCTCCGGGCGAGGCGGTGACCATGAACAGCTTGAAGACCCTTTACGAGCCCCGCGTCCTTTCCCTTCGCTCCGAGGTCGAGAATGACCACGTCCTCGGCGAGATCCTCGCCGCCGACGCTTCCCCCGTCCTGGTCGAGTGTTTTCTGCTCGAATGGTTCGCCCGGACGCCCTACCTCGCGCAGCCGACGGCGCGCTGGTCGAGGCGCGCCGCCGAGCAATGCGACAAACTCGGGCTCGAGGCCATCGCCCGCTCGTTCCGCGAGCACGCGGCGCACGACGAGGCGCGCGCCTCGCTCGTCTTGCGCGACGCCCGGACGGTCGCCCAGGTCGTCTGCATTCGCTCGGGCGTCTCGATCGACGTCGCCATGCTCGTCGAGCGGCCGACGGTCGTCATGCGGGCCTATCGCGTGCTCAACGAGGAGGTCCTCGGCGCGGATCTGCCGCTCGGTTATGCGGCGATCCAGTACGAGATCGAGCGCGTCACGAGCGCCCTCTCCCTCGCGCTCCTGATCCAGGCGCAGCGGGTGCTCGGCGCGGACGTGGCCGAGCGGCTGCCGTGGCTGCGAAAACGCGCCCCGCTCGGGGTCGAGCGCGCCGCGCTCCACGCCGAGACGCTCGCGCAGATCCTCGAAGCGAGCCCCGAGGCCGCCGAGCCGCTCGCGGAGATCGGCGCGGGCGCGCTCGACATCTACCGGCATTTCCTGCGCGAATGCGTGCAGGCGGCCCGCGCGAGCGCCCGCGCGATCACGGGCGAGCGCTCGTCGTCGAATCCGCGGAGCTCGCGGCCCGAGCTCATGGCCTGAGATGGGCGGTTTTTACAGCGAGGTGCGCGAGACGCGCCGGAGCCGCTCGATCCCCTCCTCCACGTCCGACGGCGTGATCTCGCGGAAACGCAGCGGCGAGGGGCCCGACCTCTTGGGGTCGTAGACGAGCCCACGCGGGCGCACGTTCTCCTGGCGGAGGACGTCGGTCACGAAACGGACGCGCTCGTCTTGATCGGCTGGCGTGAGCACGTTTTCGTATTTCGCGAGGACCTCGGCGATGTGCTCCTCGATGCGTTGCTTGTCGAGCTCGGTCTCCGCGACGCCCGTGATGATGGGGATCAAGAGGCTCGCGCGCTCGAGCGGCAAATAGAGGCCACGCGCGGTCTTCGCCACGGTCTTGAACACGTCCTCGGCGCCCACGTACTGGCGCAGCGTGGGGAGGCAGCCGACGGCGTGGATGACGATGCCCATCTCGCGGGCGTTCTCGGCCTGCGCATACCAGTGGTGCCCGCAAGGGCACCCATTGGGGAATGCGTCGCCCGAGGGCTCCACGCCGTGCGGCGGCGCGTCGCCGACCCAGACGACGACACGCGCCGCGCGGGGCCGCCATTCGAGCCGAACGAGGTCGTAGAGCCCGTCCGTCACCGATTCGGGCCCGTCGCCGCCGCCCGAGGCCTGCATACGCTCGACGCCCTTCTGGATCGAGGCGATGTCCTCGGTGAGGGGCACGACGCGGCTCGCGAAGGAGCGATCCTGCGGAGGATGGTCGCGATAACTCACGAGGCCGAGGCGCAAGCTGCGGCAGAGCGGCGCGCTCCGCAGGGCCTCGATGATCCCAACGAGCCTCTGCTTTACCTGCTCGATGTATGCGCCCATGCTGCCCGTCTCGTCGACGAGGAACACGAGGTCGAGCTCGCCCACGCCCGCGCCTTGCACGCGGTCCAGCATCTCGGGGGTGTAGGCCTCGGAGTCGCTCGATTGCACGTGCGGCGGGCCTTGCCATCGGCTCTGCGGCGCGGGCGCCGGCAATGGGGGGGGCGGCGCCTCGGGCGGCGGCGGGGCAAACTTGAACGATTTGAGGGACGGGAACCCCGGCGGCGTGGGCGGCGGCGCGTCGTCGTCCTCGGTCGCCGCGAACGACTCCAAGGCCGGCGGCGGCGGCGCCTCCTCCTCGGCGCTTCCGCCGATCCCGAAGGCCTCCTTGACCTTCGAGAAGAACCCTCCGCCGCCGCCACGTTTGGCCGAGAGGGGCATTTCCGGGACGAACGCCGCCGCCATGGGGGGCGGCGGGCCAAACCCTGGCGGGGGCGGCGCGCCCGGAGCAGGCGCGGGTGGCGGGCCAAAACCAGGCGTGGGCGGCGGAGCGCCAAGCGCGGGCGGGGGTGGCGCGCCAAACGCAGGCGCGGGCGGCGGCGGGCCAAACCCCGGCGTGGGCGGCGGCGCTCCGGTCGAGGCGCGCAGCGCGGCGGCGGCCATGGACGGCGCATACCCTCGGACGACGCCGGCGCGCGTGCGCGCGAATGCATCCCCCTCGTCCTCCTCCACGTCCGCATGCCGGATGCCCAGGGGCGTGCCGAGCGCGCCCCCCTCCGCGGCCGGCTCCTCCTCGACCTCGGGCTCGGCCATCGCCGCCAATTGCACCTTCTTCGCCGGCCCCTCCACGCGTTTTTCGCTGTCCTCGGCCACGAGCGCCGTGTACGGGCTCAGCAATTTGTGCTTCAGCGCGAGCGCGAGCACCTCCATCCGCACCTCGGCCGCCTCCCCGGGCGCCTCGGCGAGCCGCGACAAACGCGCGTCGATCCGCAGCCGCGCCCAGAGCCTCTCGAGGCCCGGGATCTGCTCCGATCGCTCCGGCAGCTCCACGTCGACCTCCTGCCGGAACGGCTCGCCCGACGCGCGCGTGCCCGTGAGCACGAGGCGACTCTCGCCCGACCCGGCGAACCGGCCGAGGAGCTGCACCGTTTGTCCTCCGAAGAGCTCGGGCGCCGGGCTCGGATAGACGTCCACGGGCATGGCGTCATCCCAGGACAAACGCAGGTTCGTCAGGACCGGGCCGGCCTGGCGGACACGGCGCGCGAAGCGGGGCACGACGGTCTCGACGTCCTCGCCGGGCAAGAGCACGTCGCTCGCGCCTCCGCCCGCCCGCGCGAGCCGCTCCACGAGATACCGATTCACCGAGGGACCGATGCCGAGCACGTAGAGGCGCGTCTCCTTGCCGAGGATCTCCGGCGCGCGCCGGAAGAGCCGGCCCTCATTGCCGACGGCGCCGTCGGTCAAGAGCACGACGAGCCGCGTCCGCCCCTTCTCGGTGGGCAATTTCGCCGCGTGGACGAGCGCCTCCTCGAGCTCCGTGCCGCCACGCGCCGTCATGCCCCGCAGGAACCCGTCGATCTCCCCGATCCACCACTTCGAGATCGACTGGAACCCCACGCCCTGCCGGTCCGCGGCGATGCGATCGTGATCAAACGCGAAGACCTGCGCGCGATCGTCCGGCCCGAGGTGATCGAGGATCAAGCGCACCGCGCGCCGCGCCTGCGGCAAGCTCTGGCCGCGCATCGAGCAGGATCGATCGACGAGGAAGACGACGTCGCGCGGCAGGCCGACCTTGGCGAGCTCGCGTGTCGCGGCGACGACGACGCCACAATACTCGCATTTCCACGCCGGCCCGAGGCCCGGCCATTCCTTCACGACCGAAGGATCCCGGAGCGCGCCGCCGCAGTTGTTGCAGCGGAACGTCCGGTGATCCCCGGCCGGGCCGGCCTCCGCGAGCGAGAGATCCTCGAGCGGCGCGACGGGCGGCGTCACGACGAGCAAGAACGTGCCCATCTTGTCCGGCTGCCGCTCGAAATAAGCCCGAGGCCGCACGCCGCTGTCGTGCTGCACCCGATAAGCGAGCACGAAATCGCGGTTCGGCACGGTCTCGCTCTCGTGGAGCTTCACGCGGAACGCCCCGCCTTCGAGGGGCTCGGCGTCGATCCGGTGCGAGGGCGAGCGCGGCGGCTCGATCGGCGCGCCGGCGCGGATCTCCACGCAGACGCTCACGTCGGCCTTCCGCTCGCCCGTCGCGGCGCGCGGCGGTCGGATCTTCGTGGCGTCCGGCGCCTCGTCGGCGGTCCTCGCCTGGTAACGCTCGGTCGTGACCATCGGGAACACGAAGCGCCACTCGCCCTCGTCGAACGCGAGTTTTTCCTGGTACCCGAGCGTCACCTCGATCGTCTCGCCGTCCGGGATGTTCGCGACGCTCAGCGTGAACAGGTTCGGCCGATCCTGCTCGAGCAACGTCGCGCTGCGCCCCTCGCGCCGCGCGGCCTCGTAGGCGCGCTTCGCCTCCTCCTTCTCCTTGACGACGGCCTCGACCGTGCGCTCGCCGATCCGGAAGCGCATCGTGTGGACCGACGCCTCGTGCGGGAGCGGGAAGAGGTATTCGGCCTCGATGGGACCGCCCGTCGTGTTGCGGAAGCGCTGCTTCAGCGTGACGCTCGCGACGGGGCCGTTGATCTTGGCCTCGATGCTGGTGTGCTCGAGCGGCAGGGGCGCGCCGCTCGTCGTTCGCATCGTGCCCTGGGTGATTCGGTCGGTCGTGGTCTCGATCATGGCGGGCCTTCGCCGATGCTACATCACGCGAGCCGCAGGCGGAGCACGAAGCGCGTGCCGTTCTCCGCGTCGGAGAGGGCCTCGAGCGAGCCGCCGTGCGAGAGCGCGAGCTCGTGCGAGATGTAGAGCCCGAGGCCCAGCCCGCCGGGGGCATGGTCGCGCGCCGAGTCGCCACGCTTGAACGGGTCGAAGAGCGTCGCGAGCACCTCCTTCGGGATGGGCGCGCCTCCGTTCGTGACCTCGATCCTCGCCCATCCCTCGCTCGCCCGCGCGGTGACGCGGAGGGGCGGGCTGCCGTGGGTGAGCGCATTCGTGATGAGGTTCGAGAGGATCTGCGCGAGGCGGTCCGGATCTGCCAGCACGACGAGCGAATCGTCGAGCGCGAGCTCGATCGGCACACGCCTCGGGTGGGCCACGCACGCCTCCTCCACGACGTCACGCACGAGGGGCGCGAGCGCGAGCGGCCGGGCGTCGATCTTGATCCCGCCGCCGAGCCGCGCGCGCGTGATGTCGAGGAGCTGCTCGACGAGCCGGCTGGCGCGCTCGACGCTCGTCACGATACGCGTGAGCCCGGCCCTGCGCTCCTCGGGGAACGACGCGCTCCGCAGCATGAGCTGCGCGTTCGCCTTCGCCGCGAAGAGGGGGTTGCGCAGGTCGTGGCCGAGCACGCCGAGGAAGGTCTCGCGGATCTGCGCCTGCTCCGTCTCGGCCGCGAGCGCGGCGGCGGCCTTCGCTTGCTCGGCCTCGGCGATCAGCCGCGCGCGCGACGAGCGGACCACGAAGGCCGTGAGCAGCGCGCCGACGAAGACGATGACGATCGTGACCACGCGCGCGTCCGAGATGAGCTCGCACGGCGTCCGCACCTCGAGCGTCCATTCCCGCCCCGCGACGACCACACGCGCGACGGTCGGGTCCGTGTACCGGCCCGGCGCATCGAGCTCGAAGAGGCGCTGCGCGGGGTCGGGGACGGGGCCGTCGTCGATGGTGAGGGCCGGCGGCGCGTTCTGCTCGGCGAAGATGGTGTTGAAGAGATCGCCGGCGCGGAACGGGGCATACGCGAAGCCGCGCAGGCGCGCGCGGCGCTCCTCCACGGTGCGCGGAATCTCGTCGCCCGCGTACATCGGCACGTAGACGAGGAAACCCGGCTGCGCGTCGCCTTCGATCTCCTGCACGAGGCGCACGATCCCTGTCGCGGCCGGCCTGCCCTCGTCGCGCGCGCGGTCCATGGCGGCGCGCCTCGCCGGCTCGCTGTACATGTCGTAGCCGAGCGCGGCGAGGTTCCGGGCGTCGCTCGGCTCGAGGAACACGATGGCGTGCCGTTCCACCTCGTCGTGCTCGGGCCAGAGGTGGAAAGAGGTGACGCCGGCCGCGTGCGCCTCCTCGACGACGCGGCTCGCCTCGCTCGGCGTGAGCACGAGCGTCCAGCCTATGCCCTGAACGCCGGGATACTGGTCGAGCCGCAGGCGCGAAACGAAGCGCCGGAAGCCATCCCGATCGACGCCGGGGTCGTACGCGTAAAGCCCCGCGGTGCCGCGCAACAGCGCCACGTACATGTCCATGCGACGCTCGACCGAGGCGACGACCTCGGCGGTCGCCCGCTCGGTGCGATTGCGGGAGCGGAGCTCCATCACCACCGCGGCCGCCGCGGCCGCCGTGACCACGAGCGCGATCGAGACGAGGAGAGCGGACCACGGAATGCCGGGGAGACGAGGACGGGGGGTCTGTCCAGCATTCAATGCCGAGCGCGCCCGCTCCGGGTACACGAGCATCATGGTTTGTTCAAGGATGTGTCATAAAATTGAACATGCAATGAACATGCGTGGCGCAAAGAATGCGCACCGTGCGAGGCGCGCTCGCCAGGTTTCCGGGCGGGCGCCCGGATTTTCGCGATTTCGACGATTACGACGTGCGCCGCCCCGGATCGAGCGCGCAGAGCGAGGCGACGAGCGAGGAGAAACCAGGAGCGCGCTCGTCCGCCGGGCGCGCCGAGCGCGGGCCGTCCTCGGGCGAGAGGACACGCTCGGCCGCGGGCAATCGATAACCGGAAGCGAGCGCCACCGCGCGCAAGAGCTCCCCCGCGTCTTCGCGTCGCTCCTCGTCCCAGTCGGTCTCGACGATGTGCACGAGCAGCTCCGCCTGCAGCGGCACATCGCCCACTGCGAGCGCCTCCGCCAGCGCAGCCCAGCAAAAATCGGCCGACGACGCCTCCCCGAGCAGCGCGCAGAGCCGCGCCACCCGCGCGGCCAGCCGCACGTCTTCGAGCGTCCCGGGCCGCGCCCGCCATTTTCGTTCGAGCTGCCCGAGCACCACCTCGGCGAGCGCGCGCGCCTTTCCGGCGTCGCCGAAACACGCGAGCGCCTCGGCGCGGCGCAGCTCGAACACGAGCCGCTCGCCTTCGCCCGCCTCCACGGTGTAACGCGCCGCGAGCGCGAGCGCCTCGTCGGGGCGGCCGAGGTGGCACAGCGCGGAGAGCGCGGCCTCCTTGCGCGCCCACTCGAGCGCCGGGGGATCGGTCGCGCCGCGCCGCGACACGAGCGCGAGCGAGACGACGTCCTCGAGCCTGCGCGCCGCGAGCAGCGCCGAGAGCGCCTCCGTCGCCGAAGCGAGCGCGATCGCCCGCGCCGCGGCCGGCTCGAGCGCGAGCACGCTCTCCCATTGCGCGCGCGTCACGCGGAGCAGCCCCGCGCCGATCTCCGCGCCGAGGCCGAGCGAACGCACGCGGCCGAGGTGCAGGAGCGCCTCGTCGAGCCTGCCTGCCGCGCGCTCCGCGGCGCCCACCGAGGCGAGCGCGGAGACGGCGAACGCGAGCGCCTCGGCCGAGCGCTTCTGCCGGGCGATCGCCCCGAAGCACCGGACGGCCGCCTCCGCGATCCGGCGCGCGTCCTCGTGCCGGCCGAGGTGACCTGCGACGAGCGTCGCCTCCTCGAAGCACGCGGCGAGCGCGGGGAGGCGCTCCTCGCGGCTCCGCGCGAGCGCTCGGGCGAGCGCCTGCGTGATCGACGCCGACCATGCGGCGAGCTCCCATCGAACCGCGCGGCCGCGAATGCTCAAGAATTCATCGGCGACGAATCGATCGGAAGCGCCCGCGCGCGCGGCGGGCGAGCGCTGTGCAGCAAGGTTCATGCGAGCCTCGTGGGGAAAAAGCTTGGCGTCCGCGCCGCGCGCGGCGCGGGCAGCCGGCGCGTCCGGCCCGCCCTCGCCGCGCCCCTCTGCCGGCCGCGGTACGTCTGCTTTCTTTAATGGATCCCCAGGCTCATTTCAATGAACGAGCGCGTCGGCTCGGACGTTGTATGTCCGATGATGAACCGAGGCCGTGACGCTGCTAGCCTCGCGCACGATGGCCTCGAAAGACCTCTTCGCTCCGCTCACGTTCCGGAACGGCCGCACGGCGCGCAATCGCGTCGCGCTCGCCCCCATGACGAACCTCCAGAGCCACGCTGACGGCACCCTCTCCGACGACGAGCTCCGCTGGCTCGAGCTCCGGGCCGAGGGTGGCTTCGGCGTCGTCGCGACCTGCGCGTCGCACGTCCTGCTCGACGGTCAGGGCTGGGAGGGCGAGCTCGGCATCTACGACGACAAGCTCCTGCCGGGCCTCACGCGCCTCGCCACGTCGCTCCGCGAGCGCGGCACCGTCTCCATGGTCCAGATCTTCCACGGCGGCGCCCGCGCCGACGCCCGCCTCACCGGCGCGCGACCGTGGAGCGCGAGCGAGATGCCCGAGGATCCCTCGAACCCGCGCGCCGCGACGAGCGAGGACATCGAGCGCGTGATCGCCGCCTTCCGCGACGCCGCCGTCCGCGCGCACCACGCGGGCTTCGACGGCGTCGAGCTGCACGGCGCGCATGGCTACCTCCTCGGCCAGTTCCTCAGCGCGACCGGCAACAAGCGCGACGACGCCTACGGCGGCTCCTTCGAGAACCGCGCGCGCCTCCTGCGCGAGGCCACGCGCGCCGTCCGCGCCGCGGTGCCCGCCTCCTTCCTCGTCGGCGTGCGGATCTCGCCCGAGGACATGGCCCAGTCGAAGGGCCTCGACCTCGACGAGAACCTCACCCTCTCCGGATGGCTCGCCGACGACGGGATCGACTTCCTCCACGTCTCGCTCTGGGACAGTTTCGCGAACACGAAGAAGCGCCCGGACGAGCATCCCGTCCCGCTCTTCCGCCGCGCTCTCCCGGACGGGATCCCGCTCCTCGTCGCGGGCAAGATCTGGACACGCGCCGAGGCCGAGTCGCTCCTCGAGCGTGGCGCCGACGCCGTCGCGCTCGGCCGCTCCGCCATCTTGAACCCCGACTGGCCCCGCGCCGCGCGTGACGCGGCCTGGGAGCCGAAGCGCCCTCCGATGTCGCCCGAAGACCTGCGCGCGCGTGGCCTCAGCGACGGCTTCGTCCGTTACCTCGGCCGCTTCAAGGGCCTGGTGCAGCCGAACGAAACGCGCTGAAACGGAGCGCCGAACTGGTTCGGCGCTCCGCGAGGTCGCGCAGCGAGCTCGCCTCTCTCGGGAAAAAACGCTCGCGAGGGCGCGGGAGAAGAAGGGGTCCGGGAAGCCCGCGCCCCCGCGAGCGCCGTGACGCACGGCGGTCGACCAACGAACCGCCGTGCCCCATCCGCCTTCTAAACCAGCTCGGATGCTTTTGCAACTTTGTTGCATCGAGCCGCCGACTTGACGCCTCCCGCCTCTCTTTCCAAGATGCGCGGGCGATGCGAGCCCCGCGATCCTTCGAGGTCAAACGGTACGCGGCGATGGCCGCGATCGCGATCGGCTCGGGCCTCGGCATCACGTGGCTGCTCCTGCCGCCCGCGCCCGAGGCGCCCGTGAAGCGCCCCGCGCCCGAGCTCCGCGTCGCCGGCATGTCCGTGCCCATGCAGGGAGATCCGGTGGCGAACGCGCTCGACCTCGTGCGCAGGTACGCCTCCGGCGAGATCACGATCAAGCTGCCCGACGGCACCGGCCGCAAGATCCGCCGCGGCGCGCTCGGCGCCGAGATCGACCGCGTCCGCCTCGCGGGCTTCGTGCGCGAGGCCCTCCGCGAGGGCAGCCCCCTGCGCCGCGTCCACGACGAGAAGCGCCCCGGCGAGCCACTCGACGTGCCCTTGCCGCTCATCCTCGACGCCGAGGCCGCCGTCGACAAACTCCTCGCGCTGAAGAGCGAGCTCGACGCGGCCCCGACCGACGCCTACGTCGACCTCGCCCAGAAGAAGCTCGTCCCCGAGAAGGACGGCCACAGGCTCGACGTCTACGGCACGATCGCGCGCATCGACGCGGCCTTCCGCCAGGGCGCGGACGAGGTCCTTGCGGCGGTCGAGACCGTCCTGCCCAAGCGCCGCGCCGAGCAGATGGGCAACGTCGAGTTCAGCCACGTGCTCGGCTACTTCGAGACCCGCTACACGCTCGGCCAGAAGGCCAAGGACCGCACCTACAACCTCAGGCTCGCGGCCTCGAAGCTCGACGGCGCCGTGGTCATGCCGGGCGAGATCTTCGACTTCAACGACGTCGTCGGCCCGCGCGACGAGGCCCACGGCTACCGCGTCGCGACCGTCATCGCGCAGGGCGAGCTCGTCGACGGCCTCGGCGGCGGCACCTGCCAGATCTCGGGCACGCTGCACGGCGCCGCCTTCTTCGCTGGCCTCGACATCGTCGAGCGGTACCCGCACTCGCGGCCGAGCTACTACATCAAGCTCGGCCTCGACGCGACCGTCGTCTACCCGACGATCAACTTCCGCTTCCGCAACCCCTTCGACTTCCCGATCGTCCTGCACGAGACCGTTTCGAACGGCGTCGTGCGCGCCGAGATCCTCGGCCCCGAGCGCCGCCACACGGTCACCTACTTCCGTCGCATCGACGAGGTGATCCCGTTCGAGGAGGTCGAGCGCCAGACGCCCAAGCTCCCCGAAGGCGCGCGCGTGCTCGCGCAGCGCGGCATCCCTGGCTTCAGAACCACGAGCTCGCGTGTCGTGCGCGACGGCGCCCACGCGGTTCGTTACAAGTGGAGCGACCAGTACCCGCCCACGGCGCAGATCTTCAACGTCGGCACCGGCCCGAAGGAGGACGACGTCAAGCTGAAGGACGACGATCACCCCGAGTACGTCGTGGACGAGTACCTCGTGGTCACGCAGGGCCCCGACATCCGCACGCCGGGCACGACCGAGCCCGAGCCTGGCGGCGGCACCATCGAGAGCCGCGAGCCCGGCCGCACGGGCGAGCGTGGCTACTACGAGAAGCTCGGCCTCTCGCACTACCGCAGCAAGGACACGGCCGAGGGCGCGCAAGAGGGCGAGGCCTCCGCGACGCGGCCGGCCTCGGCGGAGAAGGACGGCGACAAGAAGGCCGACGACGACAAGGGCAAGAAGAAGAAGCGCAAGAAGAAGAAGAAGAAGCCCGCGGCCGAGAGCGGGACCTGACAACCACCTTGCGAAGGGCTACCCTCCGCGCCCGTGCTCTCCCCCCACGTACGTTTCGAGGGGTTCACCGCGACGGACTGGGTCCGCGTCCTGTCGCTCTTCCGGCCGCGACGAACCTCGGGCGAGCTGCGTGATCCGAACCGCCCGCGTGGCGGCGTGATCGCCGTCCACGACCGCGGCCGCTTGCAGAAGCTCCTGCACACGAACGTGGGCCGGCTCGGGATCGACGACATCCCGTGGCCGATGACGGCCGAGGAGCTGGCGAAGCGTCACGAGGCGAGCTTCTGCATCGTGCTCGAGAGCGGCACGCTCGAGCGCATCATGGAGCGCTTCGCGGCGCGCGCGCGCAGGGGCGACGACCTCGCGACGCAGACGCTCACGCTCTTCTCGCTCGCGCAGGACGAGCTCGCCGCGGGCCGCCTCGCGGCGTGGCCCTTGCGCCTCCGGGGCGTGCCGATCCCGACGCCGGGCATGGTGCGCCGCAGCCTCGACGCGGTGTGTCCGATCGGCAAGGCGTTGGTGCTCGGCATCTTCGAGGGCGGCGAGCTCTGGGCGAGCGTGGCGCTCAAGCGCGGGCAGGACGGGATCAGCTTGATCCTCGGCCCCGACGAGATCCGCGGCGACATGGGCCTGCTCTCGGGCGACTGGCGCCGCGACTACCGGCACCTCTCGCACGCGATCGAGGACCGCGTCGGCCCGATCGCGTTCGGCTGTTACGCGGAGACGGCGACGTTCCGCGCGCTCGAGGTGGACCCGAGCCCCGGCGCGTGGGCGCGCGCGGCGTTCGTGCGCGACATCATCCTCTCGCCCTTGCCCGCGCCGATGGCGATCCCGCTCGGGATCGACGCGAGCCGCGCGGCGTTTTTGGCGATGCGCAAGGTGATGGAGCGGGTCGATTCGAACGGCGTGGTGGCGGGGTCGATCGAGCGACTCTGGGACCGGGCGGCGAAGAGCGCGCAGCATGGCGAGCTCGAGGAGATGCTGGGGTTCCACCCGCTGGAGCTCTTGCGGAAGTTGCTCGTGCGGGAGGATTGAGTCAGGCCGGCTTGAAGGGCATTCGCGGCGGCGCCGTATCCCAGAGGAGCGCCACATCCTCGGACGTGAGCCCGTAGGCCTCGTTGACCAGCGTCGACAGCCGCCGTTCGAGCCCGAGCGCTTCGCGCCTTCGTTCCTGGATGGGGAGGGCCTCGTCGGCGTACATCTCACGGAGCGCCTTCAGCTCGGCGACCTTGAGGTTGCCCGCGGCCTTGGGGCGGAGCCTCAGCACTTCGTGCACGAACGCGTCGGAGTCGAGCGAGGCGAAGTCGGCGAGCTTGTTCCCCGGCTTCGCGACGGTGAATTGTGTACGCAGCGAATCGAGGACGGCTGCCTGCGCGTCGTGGTTCTTCTTCGTCAGCTCGATCAGCCTGGCGACGGCCGGCTCTGCCTCGTCGCGCATCGCCTGTGCTGGGGCGGCGATCGGCAAATTTTCCATCTTTACGCCGAGGGGCGTCAGCGCCTCGTCCTTGAGATGCGTCAAGTACCGCCAATTGTGCCACCACATGAGCGGAGAATTGAGGACGGCTAGCAGCCACGAGTCGGTGCTGGGGATGAAGAACCCCTTGTCGTTGAGGTACAGCCCGGTGCGATCGATGGCATATGCTGGGTGGAACTGGATGACCTGATAGACGATCTTGGGTTGCTCGAATCGTTGCCAGTAGTCGACGGCGTCCTGCAATTCGAACCACTTGTAAGCGCCAGGCTTACGACCGGGCCAGTTCGACCCCCGGTAGTCGCGCGGCCGCGGCTCGAGGGAGTCCTTGAATTGCAGGAGATGCTGCTCGATTTCTGGGTACGAGGAGATGTCGAACCCATGCCTGGCAAAAATCATCCAGAGCCCCCCCCATTCGGATGCCCAACGATCGATGTCCTGGCCTCGAAGGTATTTCTTGATCACCTCTGCAGACCGGGGATCCTCGGATACGAGCCGGTTCCGCGTGGCGGTGTCGATGATGAACGCTTCGTTGTAACCGGTCACGATGCCCCGATACGGCTTGACGCCCGCGAACTCGGTGAGCGGCACACCCGCGGCTCGAATCTTGGCCATCAAGGCCTCCAGCGCCGATGGTTCGAGGCTCCACGGAGCGGCAGTGAGGCGCGACTGTGGCACGGGGTATCGGTGCTGTTGAACGTACTCAGGAATGGCGTTGGCTGCGAGCTCCTCCCGGGGGAACATGGTCACGTTCACCTCATGAGATGGAGAGGGCGATGCGCTCGCCGGCTTCGCGAGGGTCACCACGCATGGGAAGGCGTCGGCGTCCGGGAAAATCGGCGCATGGCCGAAGTCCACGATCGTCTCCAGCTCCGTCTCCGCCGCGAGGAGCTTACGCAGAGCCTCCGCATACCCCCCGCGTAGCCACTTGTTCGCGACAATGAACCCGAGCCGCCCTCCCGGCTTGAGCACCGAGATCCCCCGCTCGAAGAAGTACACGAACAAATCCGCCATTCCATGATACGCACGGTAGTTCGCCTGCAGATGATCCTTGATCTTCGTCAGGAGCTCTTGCCGCACATAAGGTGGATTGCCGATGACGACATCGAACCCCTCACGCCAGCGCGCGTTGATCTCCGCCGCCTCGGGCGCCGTCGGCGGATCGAAGAGGGCTCGCACGTGTTCGCCCGTCGTCCAGTCGAACGCCAGCGGATCCATCATCGGATCGCGGACGATGCTATTGCCCCACTTGATGTTGCTGTCCAGGTACGTGAGCTTCCGTCCGCGCTCGGCCGTCTTCAGCCACAGGGAGAGCTTCGTGATCTCCACCGACTCGGCGTTCACGTCGACCCCGAACAGGTTGTTGTTGAGCACCGTCTTCGTGAGGTCGAAGATCGTCGCCTGGCCCTTGTTCAGCTCCGAGAGCTCGGCGTTCACGCGCTCGTACTCGCGTGACAACGCGTCGAACGCGGCAATCAAGAACGCGCCCGATCCACAGGAGAGATCGAGCACGCGAATCTTCTTGATGTCCTCTCGATACGCCTCGTAGGTCGCCGTCCACGCCGCCTTCCACGCGGGCGACCCCTCCTTCAGCTTCTTCGCGCCTGGCCCGTGCGCGCCGAGGGCCGCCTGCCACCGCTCCTCGAACACCCGCCCGAGCGTCTGATCGACGATGAACCGCGTGATGAACGCGGGCGTATAGAAGACACCCTCGGCCTTTCGCTTGGAGAGCTTCGGCTGATCGGGCAAGACGATCCCCGAATTGCCGCGCAGCTCCTCCAGGTCCGTGATCGACTGCTCGAAGATGTGCCCGAGCACGTCCACCGAGACGTCGTCTCGATAGTCGTACGCCGCGAGCTTCTTGAACTCGGCGCACATCTCGTCCGTGACTTCGAGCTCGTCGATGTTCGTGTTCGGCGCGAAGAGCCCGCCGTTGTACTCGGGGAAGCGCTCCGCCTCGTGCCCCTTATCGATCCACCGGAACACGGCGCAGAAGTTCTCCCACACGGGCACCGGCCTGAACTTATTCCGGTAATCGCAGGTGTTCTTGATCGTGTCCTTCGGCAAAAGGCCCCGATCCTCGGCGAAGGCGATGAACAGGATCCGATCGAGGATGGTCTGCGCGTACTGGAGAACGTCGGCCGCGGGGAGGTTCGGGTGTCGCCGACAAAGGTCCCGATAGAGCTTCTTTCGCAGGTCACGATATTCTACGTAGAGCCGGTTCGTTACGTCGGCTTCCTCCTTCACCGACGCGGCGAGCAGCTCGTCGACGAACGAGACGCCCCCGGGCTCGGCCGGGAGCAGGTGCTCGCGGCCGAGGAGGAGGTAGAAGCGCTTGAACGCCTCGATGTCCTCCATCTCCGAGAGGAGGAAACTCTCGTAGGCCTCCGGCGTGCGGGCCGTGCTGTAAAGCCGCGTCTCCTTGTAATTGGACACGAGGATGAAGCGACAGCCGGGCGAGTGATTCGCGTAATCCCAGGCCTGCTGCACCGGCGTGTGGACCCGACCCATCGCGTGATCGAGCGAGCGCTTGGCGCCCTTCAGCTCGATCGGCGCGAGCACCACGGCGGGCTTGCCTGGCGCGAAAAACCCGAGCGCACCATCGGCCGACTTTCCCCCGCCCCCCATCGTGCGTTCGGCCGAGATCTCCCACGCGCCCGCGCCCGACCCGGTGCGCGTCCGATACCCGAGCGCCCGACCGAACACATCGCCGAGGAACTCCCCGTGCAGCTCGACCTCCTTGGCCGAATCGAGCTTCCCGGCCCGCTGCGCCAGGACCCATTTCTTCAAAATCTCATGGCGTGCATCGAGATCCGCAGGAAACGTGTGTCCTGACAGACGCTGCTTGAGGATGCCTGCATGAAACAGGGGCAAGCGGGTCCGCGAGAGGCTCATGGCGCGGCAGTTAAGGGCACCTACCGCCCGAACGCAAGAACTTCAAGCAGCACACACACCCACATCCACGGACAACGTAAGTTCACCCCTCGACGACACCCGAAGGTCTCGCGCACACGACCCGAAGGTCTCGCGCACGATACCCGAAGGTCTCGTGCGCCCGTCTCCAGGTCGCGCGCGCACGCCTTCCCCTCGTGCCCGCGCGACCTGGAGACGCGCGCGCACGCCTTCCTGACATTCCCGAACGATCTCCACGTCATGCGCGCGCGACCCGACCTCGCGCACGCGCCACGCGCGCCTCACGCACGCTCGCCCCACCGCCCCTCGCGCGCGACTTCGCCTCCTGCCCACGCGACATTTTCTTGCGCCCACGCGCCTCCGGGACGCGCCCACCCGCCTCGCGCCTCGCTCGCGCGCGACGCCTCGGCGACTACCCCGGCCCGAACGGCATCCGCGGCGGCGCGGTCTTCCACAAAAGCGCCACCTCCTCCGCCGTGAGCCCGTACGCCTCGTTCACCAGCGCCGACAGCCGCCGTTCGAGCCCGAGCGCCTCCCGCCGTCGCTCCCGCATCGGCAAAGCCTCGTCCGCATACATCTCGCGGAGCGCCTTCATCTCGGCCGCCCTCAGCTTGCCCGCGGCCTTCGGCCGACGCTTCAACACCTCCTGCACGAACGCGTCCGCGTCGAGCGACGCGAAATCGGAGAGCTTGTTCCCGGGCTCCGCGACGGCGAATTGCGAACGTAACGAATCGAGGACGGCCGCGCGCGCGTGGTGGCTCTCCTTCGTCGATTCGATCAGCCTGGCGACGGCCGGCTCGGCCTCGTCGCGGGCCGCTCGCGGCGGCGTCGCGATGGGAATGGACTCCATGTACATGCTCTTCAGCCGCAGGACCTCGTCCTTGCCGTGCACGACGTTGCGCCAGAGATAGGCCCAGAGCAGCGGCGCGTTGAGGACCGCGAGGACCCACGGGTCCTTTGTGGGGATCATGAAGCAGAGATCACTCAGAAACGTGCCCCGCTCGTCGAGGCAGAATTCGCTCCTCCAGGCCAGATCCGCATAACAGATCTTCGGCACCGCGAAGAGGTGCGCATAATCGGCCGCATACCGGCTGAGGGCGAACCACGGAAAACGCCCGGCCTTCACCTCCGGGCGGCCCTCCAGGGTATCACGATGCCCTTCGAGGTGACGCAGCACGGAAGGAAAACGGCGGATGTCGAGGTCCCAGGGGATGTAGAGCATCCACAGATTCGACGGCGTCGCGACCCACCGATCGATGTCCTGCCCCCGCAAAAATGGCTTCATGAGCTCGCCGCAATGCGGATCGGCCCGCAAGAGCGCGTCCCTCGTGGAGGGATCGACGACGAACGCCTCGTTGCACCCCGTCTTGATGCCATAATAGGGTTTCGTCCCGGCAAACTCGGTGAGCGGCGCCCCCGCGGATCGGAGCTTGGCCATCAAGGCTTGGAGCGCCGGCGGTTCGAGGCTCCACGGGGCGGCGTCGAATCGTGATTGCGGCACGGGATATCGATGCTGCCGGACGTATTCGGGGACGGCGCTCGCCGAGAGCTCCTCCCGCGGGAACATGGTCACGTGCACGTCATGGAGCGCGGAGGGCGCGGGGCCCTCCGGCTTCGCGAGCGTCACGACACACGGAAAAGCGTCGGCGTCGGGGAAGATCGGCGCGTGGCCGAAGTCGACGATCGACTCGAGGCGCGTCTCCGTCGCGAGGAGCCTGCGCAACGGCTCGGCATACCCCGCGCGCAGCCACTTGTTCGCCACGATGAACCCGAGCCGCCCGCCCGGCTTCAGCACCGAAATGCCGCGCTCGAAGAAATACACGAACAGATCCGCCATCCCATGATGAGCCCGGTACGTCGCCGAGAGGTGCTCCTTGTACCTCGTGAGGAGCTCGTGCCGCACGTAGGGCGGGTTTCCGATCACGACGTCGAACCCTTCCCGGAAGCGCGCGCTCCAATCGAACGCGCGAGGGTCGACCCGCCCGTCGGTGATGATGCTGTTTCCCCATCGGATGTTCTCGTCGAGGCAGGTCAGCCTGCGCCCGCGCGCGGCGGTCTTCAGCCACAGGGAGAGCTTCGTGATCTCCACCGACTCGGCGCTCACGTCGACCCCGAAGAGGTTCTCGTGGAGCACCGTCTCCGCGACATCGAGCCCCGCGTTCACGCGCTCGTATTCACGCGCGAATGCCTCGAACGCGGCGAGCAGAAACGCGCCCGCGCCGCAGGAGAGATCGAGCACGCGGATCGTCCGGAGGTCCTCTCGATACGCCCGCCTCGCCTCGGGCCCGTGCGCGGCGAGGGCCACCTGCCACCGCTCCTCGAACACCCGCCCGAGCGTCTCTTCGACGAGGAAACGCGCGAGAAACGCGGGCGTGTAGAAGACCCCCTCGGTCTTTCGCCGGCTGGGCCCGCGATGACCACGCAGCTCTTCGAGGTCGGCGATCGATCGCTCGAAGACGTGGCCGAGGTCCTCCACGGACACGTCCTTTCGATGCTCGTACGCCGCGAGCTTCGCGAGCTCGGCGCGCATCACGTCGGTGACGTCGAGCCCGTCGATGTCCTCGTTCGGCGCGAAGAGCTCGCTTTCGAGGGTATCCTCCGGCGACAGGCCTCGCTCCTCGGCGAAGGCGATGAACAGGGCTCGATCGAGGAGGGTCTGGGTCGATCGGAGCAGGTCGGTCGGGGCTCGGTCCGGGTGCCTCCGGCAGAGGTCGCGGTGGAGCCTGATCCGCAGATCACGCAGCTCCGCGTGCAGCCTCCGGGCGGCGTTCATTCCTGTAGTTCAAGGTATCTTCGACGCGTCCGCAAGAGGCGGCTGCATGACGACGAAGGCCCACGGCGCGCCCCTTGCTTCGACGCTTCGCCATGCGAAGCCGCTCCTCCCGGAGACAGTTCCTGCAAATGGCCGGCGCGAGCGGCGCCGCGCTCGCGGCGGGCCTCGAGCCCGGCGCCGCCGGCGCCGTGCAGGGAGAGCGCCTCACGGGCCGCGTCGTCGTCCCTGGAGATCTCGGATATGAAGATGCCCGCGAATCGTACAATGGGCGCTTCTCCAGGCATCCGCTCGCCATTGTTTTTTGCCAGAATGTAAACGATGTCGTGAACGCCATTCGATGGGCGCGCGCGCGTGGCGTCCCCGTCCGGCCCCGGAGCGGGAGGCATTGCTACGAGGCGTACTCGACCGCGGACGACGCGCTCGTCATCGACGTGAGCGACATGCGAACCGTACGCGTCGCCGAGGATCGGCGCACGGCCGTCATCGAGGCCGGCGCCTCGCTCCTGCACGTCTATGATTCGCTCGGCGAGGTCGGCGTCACGCTCCCCGCGGGCTCTTGCCCCACGGTCGGCGTCGCCGGGCTGACGCTCGGCGGCGGGCACGGCGCGCTCGTCCGCACGCTGGGGCTCCTCTGCGACAGCCTGCGGGCCGTCGAAATGGTCACGGCCGCGGGCGAGGTGATCTTCGCGGACGAGACCCACGAACCGGACCTCCTCTGGGCCTCACGCGGGGGCGGCGGCGGCAATTTTGGTATCGTCACCGCTTTCACGTTCGAGGTTCACCCGATCCCCGACGTCACCGTGTTCGACCTCTCGTGGCGCAAGGGCGACCTCGCCCAGGTCCTCACGGCCTGGCAGGACTTCGCGCCGTATGCCGACGATCGCCTCACGTGTGGGCTCAGCCTGCTCGGCAGCGGCAGGGTCCGATGCGGGGGCCAGCTCGTGGGCGGAGGAGCGGACGAGCTCCGCGCGCTGCTCGACCCGCTCCTCTCCGCCGCCGCGCCGACGAGTTTGTCCATCCGGCGCATGCCCTACATGCAGGCCATCGGCGAATTCGCCGAGCTCGGGGGTGACGCCGACGCCTGGACGTCACCCGTGCGGCAGACGCAGCGGAAATTCAAGAATACCTCCGCCTATGCGTACGAGCCCTTCGGCAGCGACGCGATCGCGACGATGATCGCGGAGCTCGAGCGCGCGCCGAGCCCCCGCTGCCTCGTGCACCTCAATGCTTATGGCGGCGCGGTGGCCAGGATCGCGCCCGACGCGACGGCGTTCCCCCACCGCGAGGCGCTCTGCAGCATGCAGTATCAGTCGTACTGGGAGGATCCGAGGGACGAGGCCAGGTTCATCGCGTGGGTCGACCATTTCCGCCGCGCGATGTTGCCCTACACGAGGGGCGCCTACGTGAATTACATCGATATCCTGGTCGAGGACTGGCCGACGGCCTACTACGGGGCGAACCTCCCGAGGCTCGCGGCCATCAAGGCGAAGTACGATCCGGACGGCGTCTTTTCCTTCCCGCAGTCCATTCCCCCACCGAGCGCTCGCGAGCCTTGACAAGGCCCCCCGGCCCTTGGTAGGCGCCGCGCGCTCAGCGCTTCTGCGGCTTCGACGACTTCGCGGGCGCCTTCTGTGCAGGCTTCGCGGGCGCCTTCTGTGCAGGCTTCGCGGGCGCCTTGGCCGAAGGCTTCGAGGGCTCGTCGTCGTCGTCCTCGTCTTCGTCCTCGTCGTCCTCGTCGTCCTCGTCGTCTTCGTCGTCCTCTTCTTCCGCGAGCCGCGCCGCGCGTGTCTCCTCGTCCTCACCGAAGAGCGACGGTCCACCGTCTGTGCCGTGCTCGGCGACGAACACGTCCGCGACCTCGAGCAGCGCCGCGATCTTGTCCTCGCGGATCGGCCCGTAGATCGTGAGCAGCATGGCCTTGCCCTCCACGCGCACCCACACCTCGCCCGGCTCGACGAGCAGCTCGCGCAGCGGGCGCGTCAGCCACTTGCCGATCGCCTTCGCCGACGCGGCCGAGCCGTCGACGAGGTACCTCTCCATGAACTCCGGGTGCTTGCGGAACTCGATGCCCGTGTTCGGCGCGAGCTTGCCGTCGACGAAGGGCAGCGGGCGCGCGGTGAACGTGGGGCCGGGCTCCTCCAGGCGCGCGATCACCGTCTGATGATCGCTGCTGCCCGCGAGATCTCCCTGGACGAACCGCGCGAAGGCCACCTTCGGCGCGAGCTCGTAATCGCCGAGCAACTTCCCGCCGCCCGCGAGCTCCGCCGCCCGGGCGAGATCGGACGCGAGGCCCCCGATCCGCTTCGGGCGCGTGTCCTTGCCCTTCTTCTTCTTCGCGCCCGCCTTCGCCCCGGCCTTGCCCTGCCCCGCGCGCCGCGCGCCGAGCGCCGAGCGCCAGGCCTCGATTGCCGACAGAGCCCGCCTGTCCACCTGCCCCGTGAGCACGAAGATGAGCCCCGCGGCGATCGGCGCGACGATCCACAGCCACCACATGGCGGCGGAGCCTAGTCCGTCTCCAAAATTTTTCCCACAGGATCGAGGAGGCCGGATCCCTGCGGGAGAGGTGAAACGAAGCGCCGTTTCCGTTACCGTAGGCCCCAAAGCTCGATGCCGCAGTCCACGCTCTACTGGCTCACCATCATCGCCCTCGGCCTCTGCGTGATGCTCTCGCTCCTCCGGCGACAAACGGTCGCGCGCCTCAAGATCGCGCAGCGCCAGCTCGCCGACGAGCGCAAGGATCGCGAGCGCGCCACGAGCGAGCTCATCCACCAGAAGTCCCAGCGCGCCGCCGCCGAGAAGGAGGTCGAGGCCGCGAAGGAACAGATCGAGGCCACGAAGAAAGAGGCCGAGGCCGCGAAAGAACAGGCCGAGGCCGCGAAAGAACAGGCCGAGGAGCTCGCGGAGGCGAAGCGCAAGCTCGAGGCGATGGAGGCCGACGTCGCGCGGCTCGTGCTCGAGCGAGACGCGGCCCGCGCCATGGAGGAGACCACGCGCGAGGAGGCGAAGGGCCTGCGCGCGGCGAAGGCGGCCGAGGCCGAGGCCGCGCAGAAGCAACACGCGGAGATCGAGGCGAAGCTGCGCGAGCGTGACGCGGCGATCAAGGCGTCGCAGGCGAAGGCCGTGGCCCTCGAAGCCGAGCTCGCGAAGGCCCGCGAAGAGGCCACGAAGACGCCCCCGCCCCCGCCCGCAGCGGCGAGCGGCGGCGGCGATTTCCTCGCGACGCTCGACGGTGATCCCTACCTGAACCGCGGTCAGAAGGAGACGATCCGCATGACCTACAACCAGTTCACCGCGAAGAAGCGCGCCGCGGGAGCGTCGTGATAGAGGTCCCCGCGTGACCCGCGTCCTCCCCAGCCTCCTCGGCGTCATCCACCTCCCGCCCCTGCCCGGCAGCCCTCGATCCGACGGGGATCTCGGGCCCGCCGAGGAGCGCGCCTTTCAGGAAGCCGCGCTCCTCGTGGCCGCCAGCTACGACGGCGTCGTCATCGAGAACTTCGGCGACGCGCCCTTCTTCCCCGGCCCCGTCCCGCCGATCACGATCGCGTGCATGACGGCGTGCGCGCGCGCCGCGCGGGAAGGCGCGAAGGGCGTCTTCCTCGGCGTGAACATCCTGCGCAACGACGCGGACGCCGCGCTCGCCGTGGCCGTCGCCGCCCACGCCGACATGATCCGCGTCAACGTGCACACCGGCGCGCGTGTCACCGATCAAGGCCTCGTCCAGGGCGCCGCGCACCAGACGCTCCGCGCGCGCCGCGCGCTCTCGGCCGATCACATCCGCATCTTCTGCGACGTCGACGTCAAGCACTCCGCGCCCCTCGCGCCGCGGCCCATCGAAGAGGAGGCGCACGACCTCGCCGAGCGCGGCCTCGCCGACGCGTTGCTCGTCACCGGCAGCGGCACCGGCCGCGCGGCCTCCGAGGCCGATCTCGACACCGTCCTCCGCGCCGTCTCCGTCCCCGTCTTCGTCGCGAGCGGCGTCACCACCGAGAACCTCGCGGCGGTCCGAAGAGCCCACGGCATCATCGTCGGCTCGGCGCTGCGCGCGGGCGGGCGCGCCGGCGCGCCGATCGACCGCGACCTCGCGGCGCGCTTCGCCGAAGCCTTCCGCGCCTCGCGTCGATGACCACCCATCCATCGCGCCGGCTCCCTCGCCGCCGCACGTTCCTCGTCGCCGTCACGCTCCTCGCGCTCGCGCTCCGGCTCGTGTGGAACCTCGTGGTCCACCCGCCTGCCGATCACATCTACTCCGACATGGCCGGCTACTTCGAGCGCTCCACGGCCCTGCTCGACGCGCCCCTCCGCAAGGATCCCTCGGCCGCCTTCTTCCCGTACGGCACCCACGCCCTCTTCGGCCTCGTCCGCGTGTTGTTTGGCCGGGAAAACCATGCCGCGCTCGCCGTCGTCCTCGCGGCGCTCGGCGCCTCGCTCGTGCCGCTCGTCTCGCTCCTCTCCGAGCAGCTCGGCCGCGGCCGGATCGCGCCCCGGGCGGCGGCCCTCGTCGCTTGTTTCTATTACCCGTGGATCTCGCTCGGCGGCTACTACCTGAGCGAGCTGCCGTTCACGGTCTGCGTCACGGCCGCGGCCCTGTTTTCGCTTCGCCTCGCCGATACGGGCCGGGGGCGCGACGCCTTTTTTTTCGGCCTCTCCGTCGCGCTCGGCGCCACCTTCCGCCCGCAGATCCTGCTCTCGCTCCCCTTGCTCTTCCTCGTCTGGCTCGCGCGCCGCCGCGCCTTGCCTCGTGTCCGCCCCTCGCACCTCGCGCGCGCGCTCGTGCCCGTCGCCCTCGTGCTCGCCGTCTCCGCCGCGCGTTTTCACTACCACACGGACAGGCTCGGCCTCGTCTCGGCCAACGGCCCGCTCAATTTCGCCTTCGGCCGCTGCCACGCCGTCGACATCGAGGCGCGCTCGCGCGGCTACTACGCCTCGTTCTTGCCGCCGCCCATGGGGTACCTCGACAAGCGCGACAAGAAAGATCCGGACGCCTTCGTTCGGCTCGATCCCGCGTTCGGCAGGAGGCTCTCGGTCCGCGGCACGATGTGGAACCCGGAGCCTTTCGAGGCCCTCGCGCGGCGGTGCGTCGCGAAGACGGGGCCCCTCCGGCAGGCCCGATACGCGATCTCCCACGTGGTGATGCTCTGGGGCTTCAATATCGCCTGGCCCGACTCGGGCACCGAAGCGTTCCGACGCCCCATGCGGCGAGCGCTCGATCTGCACAACGTCCTGCTCCTGCCGCCGATGCTCGTGGCCTTCGCCGCGTCCTTCCGGACGCACCTCGCGCGGCACGCGTTGCTCTCGGCGCACCTCGTCGCGCTCGCCCTCGTGGCCATGCTTTACTTCGGCGACGTACGGTATCGCGTGCCCTACGACGGCATCGTGATCGCCCTCGCATTCGAGGGCCTCCCCCGTATGCTCGGCTGGGTTCGCGGCTTGCTGCCGCGGAAGGTCCGGGTTTGACCGCGCCTCGGCGCGTCTCGTGCTCCTCTCGGATGCAATCTTCACGCGGGGCCGCACCTTGGTGTACCGTGCCCGACGTGCGACGACCCGGAACCGAATTCGGGCTGCGGAGGAGCCGTGTTCACGGCGTCCCCTCGGCCCTCCTCGCCGCGGCGCTCTGTGCCTCCCCGTCTCTCGCGGCAGCACAAACCGAGCCCACCGCCGACCCAGAGGCCCCCGCGACCGAAGGCGCGCCGCCGCCGGCCCCCCCCGACGAAGCGGCCAAACAGGCCGAGCCGCCGCCTGCGCCTGCGCCTGCGCCTGCGAATGACGGCGGGGCCGAGAAACGCCCCGACGCGGGCGACGTGAAGCCGGCCGAGCAGGCGAAAGCGGAGGCCCCGAAAGCGCAGGCCGAGGCTGACAAGGCCGCGGCGCCGCCGCCGGAGTCCGGGTTTTTCCTGGGCACGTACGGCCGCGTCGGCGCGGCGAGCGATTTCCGCAAGCGCCCCGGCCGCGACGCCGACATCGTGGCGCGCGGCTCGCGCCTCGACGAATCGCCGTACTTCGAGATCGACATCCAGCGCCAGGATTACTGGAAAGCCACGGGCACGACGACGCGCGCCGTGATCACGCTCGGCACCTCGGCGCCGCTCTTTCATTACAATGCGGATTTCACGATCCGCATGGCCGTGCGGAACCTGTTCTTGCAGGCGAACAACATCGGCACGAAGGGCCTCTCGGCCTGGGTCGGCTCGCGCATGTACCGCGGCGACGACGCGTACCTCATCGATTACTGGCCCCTCGACAACCTCAACACGATGGGCGGCGGCCTCCGCTACGATTTCGCGAATGGCCGCACCTTCCTCGCCTGGCACGCCGGCCTGAACCAGCCGCGCACGGGTTTCTTCAGCCAGACCGTGGCGCGCACGCCGGCCTTGAACCAGGTCGGCGCGACGGACGTCAACGTCCTCGACCGGCAGAAGTTCATCACGAGCCTCAAGGCGAGCCATATCGTGAAGGTCGGCGAGACGGCCGGCGTCAAGGCGGTCCTCTACGGCGAGCTCCACGACATCCCCTCCGGCCAGCGCGAGACCGAGGTGCGCGGCACGTTCGAGACCATGCCCGACGATATGGGGTTCGTCGTGGGCGCGCAGCTCGGCGCGTTCACGGGGCGCGACGCCTCGCACGTGAACCTCTTCCTCCGTTATGCGGGCGGCGCCGCGGCGTACGGCGAGTTCGGCTCGCCCTTCCAGCTCGCGCCCGACCGCACCTCGTCGGGCGCGCGTGAGCTATGGGTGACGCTCTCCGGCAACTGGGAGACGGGCCCGCTCGGGCTCATGACGGCCGGGTATTTCCGGAGCTTCCGCAACGCGAGCCCGGGCCTCGATTACCACGACGTCGACGAGGGCATCTTCCTCGCGCGCCCCCATCTCTTCCTCTCCGAGTGGGGCGGCATCGCGACCGAGATCTCCTATCAGGCGCAGCAGCGCGGCGTGCGCTCGCAGGCGGCCACGCCGCCGGGACAAACCATCGCGCCGCCCTCGGCCGATCCGGTCATGGGCGGCCTCTTCCGCATCGGCCTCGTCCCGTTCTTGAGCCCCGCGGGCAAGGGCAGCTACAGCCGCCCGCAGCTCCGGCTCATCTACCTCCTCACGCACCGCGACGAGGGGGCGCGCTCGATGTATGCGAAGGACGACGTCTACAGCCTGAGGGAATGGGAGCATTTCTTCGGCGTCGGGGTCGAGTGGTGGTTCAACGCGCAGACGACCTACGGTGGATGACATGAAAGCGAATCGAAGGAGCCTCATGAACCCGTCGCGTTCATCGGCCGTGATCCTCGGCCTCGTCGTCTCCGCGCTCGGAGCGACGGGCTGCATGGAGTTCTCGGATCCGCCCGAGGTCGAGCTCGCGACGAACGTCGTCGACTGGCGCGAGGAGATCATCTACCAGGTCCTCGTCGACCGGTTCGCCGACGGCGACTGGGGGAACAACTATTCGATTTTCCCCTCGGCGCCCGGCAAATGGCACGGCGGCGACTGGAAGGGCCTCGAGGATCGCCTCGATTACCTCGACGAGCTCGGCGTCACGACGCTCTGGATCTCGCCGGTCGTGAAGAACGTCTACACGGACGCCGGCTTCGACGCCTACCACGGCTACTGGGCGCAGGACCTCACCCAGCCGGCCCCGCAGTTCGGCGATCTCGAGGCTCTGCAGAGCCTCGTCAAGGCGGCCCACGCGAGGAACATGAAGGTGATCCTCGACATCGTGACGAACCACATGGGCCAGCTCTTCTTCTACGACATCAACGGCAATGGCCAGGCGGACGACCCGCTGAACCAGTCCGTCCCGGGGACGCCGGACGTCTTCAAGGAGAACGAATACGACCCGACGTACGACGTCCGCGGCGTGCAAGCGGAGACCTCGCTCGGCGAGTCGGGCCTCGCGCCGATCATCTTCGCGCACGACCCGGCGTCGAACCACATGCCGCCGCTGCCGGAGATCCTGCAGAACCCCCTCGCCTACAACCGCAAGGGCCGCACCTACAATTTCGACGACCCCGACCAGCTCCTGCGTGGTGATTTCCCGGGCGGCTTGAAGGACGTCAACACCGAGCTCTGCCCGATCCGCGACGCGATGGTCGACGCGTACACGCGCTGGATCGAGCTCACGGACATCGACGGCTTCCGCATCGACACGGTCAAGCACGTCGAGAACGGCTTCTGGCGCCATTTCACGCAGAAGGTCCGGCAGCGCCTCGCGGCGAAGGGCAAGACGAACTTCTTCATGTTCGGCGAGGCCTTCGACGGCCGTGATCCGCTCGTCGGCTCGTTCACGAAGAACGGCAATGACGCCCCGCCGCCGGCCGAGGAGCTCGCGAAGGACAACACGTGCGTGACCGACGGCGTCCCGCTGACGCCGGACATGCTCGACAGCGTGTTTTACTTCCCGCAGCAATTCCAGGTCGTCCGCGACGTCTTCCGGTACCGCGGGCCCACCTCGAACATCCAGAAGCTCTGGGCCGACCGGGCCGTCAATTACGGCGCGACGCCGGCCGCGGGCGGCGCGGTGAACGCGGCGGGCCAGGGCATCTCGCCGCAGAAGCTGCTCGTGAACTTCCTCGACAACCACGACGTGCCGCGTTTCCTCTTCACGGGCGCGGGCATGTACCCCGAGGACCCGATCTTCGGCGCGCCGCTGCCGTTCGAGACGCGCCAGAAGATGCTGCACAACGCGTTGCTCTTCCTCTTTACCGAGGAGGGCATCCCGTGCGTGTATTACGGCACCGAGCAGGATTTCCAGGGCGGCAACGATCCGGGCAACCGCGAGGACCTCTGGATCTCGGGGTACGACACGAACGCGCCCACGTTCCGGTGGATTCGACGCCTCTCGGACATCCGGCGCAAATACCCCGCCCTGAGCAAGGGGGACCTCCAGATCCTCTGGGCGAGCGACCGCACGGGCCCGAACGATCCGGACGCGAATGTCTTCGCCTTCGAGCGCACGGGCGGCGACGCGGGCGACTCCTATGCGATCGTCGTGATCAACGCGAACATCGAGAAGGACGGCTCGCCCGCGTTCGGCGGCCAGGCCATGCAGGTCGGCGCCGCGCCCGGCACGGTGCTCGTCGACGTCCTCGATGACGGCGGACAAACCCATACCGTCGGCCCGGACGGGCGGCTCTCGATCACGCTGCCGCCCTCGAGCGGCGCCGTCCTCGTCCCCGAGTCCCAGCGATAGCCCCGGGAGGTCCCGTTCATGGCGTCCGTCACCGTCACGGCCCTGAAGAAGAAGTTCGGACAAACCGAGGTGCTCAAGGGCGTGGACGTGCGCGTCCCGGAGGGCCATTTCGCCGTCCTCGTCGGCCCGAGCGGGTGCGGGAAATCCACGCTCCTGCGCCTGCTCGCCGGCCTCGAGGAGGCGGACACCGGCAAGATCGAGCTCGGCGATCGTGACGTCACGAGGCTCGAGCCGCGCGACCGGAACATCGCGATGGTGTTCCAATCCTACGCGCTCTATCCGCACCTCACGGTGCGGGAGAACCTCGCGTTCGGGCTGAAATTGCGGAAGACGGATCCGGCCGAGATCAACAAGCAGGTCGAGCGCGCCTCCGAAATGCTCGGCCTCGGGGCGCTGCTCGATCGATTGCCGAAGCAGCTCTCGGGCGGGCAGCGGCAACGCGTCGCGATGGGGCGCGCGATCGTACGCAAGGCGGACCTGTACCTCTACGACGAGCCGCTCTCGAACCTCGACGCGGCGCTGCGCGCGCAGGTCCGCGTGGACATCCGCAAGCTGCACGACGAGCTCGGCGCGACGAGCGTCTACGTCACGCACGACCAGGTCGAGGCCATGACGCTGGCCGACGTGATCTTCGTGCTGAACAAGGGCCAGGTCGAGCAGTCCGGCCCGCCGCTGGAGATCTTCGACAAACCGGCGACGAGGTTCGTCGCGGCCTTCCTCGGCAGCCCCGCCATGAATTTCGTCGACGGCGAGCTCGAGCGCGCGGGCCCCTCGTGGGTGTTTCGCGCGAAAAACCTCGTCGTGCCGGTCGACGAGGCCACGTTCGCGGGCGGGCTCGAGCCGGGGCGAAAGGTCACGCTCGGCATACGGCCGCACGAGGTGGCGCTCGCCGAGGGCGGCGGGGAGACGACGAAGCTCGTGGTGTCGGTCGTCGAGGCGCTCGGCCCGGAGACGTATGCCCACGGCGAGATCGCGGGCGCCCCGTTCATCGCCCGCGTGGAGGCCCGCCGGGGCCTCAAAAAAGGCGAGACGCTCCCCATCGTGTTCCGCTCGATCCACCTGTTCGACGTGGCCACCGGAAAGTCGCTCCGCGCGAGGTGAAAGCGTGAAATCGAGGCAGCGGCGGCGTCTCCCCGCACTCTGGGTCTTCTGCGCGCTCTTCGTGGTCGTCTTCTTCTCTCCCGCGGCGAGGGCCGAGCCGATCCGGCTCTGGCACGCGCAGCGCGGCGATGAACAGAAGGCGCTCGAAGAGATCGTCGCGCGCTTCGAGGGCGAGCGGGTCGAGCTGCTCGCGCTCCCCACCGACGGCTTCAAATCGAAGATCTCCGCCGCCGTCCAGTTCGGCGAGGGCCCGGACCTCTTCCTCGACGCGCACAACAGGCTCGGCGATTACGACGGCCGCAAGGTCATCGCGCCCGTGGGCGACGCGCTCGACGGGAGCGCGTTCGCCGGGCCCACGCTCGCCGCCGTCTCGCTGCGCGGCGAGCCCTACGGCGTCCCCATCACGCAGAAGAGCGTCGCTCTTTACGTGAACACGGACCTCGTGAAGGAGATCCCGGCCGATTTCGAGTCGATCGCCGAGCTCGCGAAGGCCCTCCCGGCCGGCGTCGTCCCCCTCGCCTACAACTCGCAATCGACCTATTACCACGCCGGCTTCGTCCACGCGTTCGGCGGCCTCATGCTGACGCCCGACGATGCATTCGCTTTCGTCGGGCCCGCGGCGGAGAGGTCGCTCGATTTCGTCCTCGGGTTGCGCGCGAAGAAGGTCGTCGCCGAGGACACCGACGTCGCGGTCGTGACGAACCTCTTCCGCTCGGGCAAAGCCGCGCTCGCGATCGACGGGCCGTGGCTCTCGACGAGCCTCGCGGAGACGCGCGCTCTCCATTATCGCGTGGTCCCGCTGCCCCCGATCCGCGCCGCGGGGAAGCCGCCCCAGCCTTATCTCGGCGTCGAGGCCGTCATGCTCACGCCCAGAGGCGCGGCGCGGCCCGAGGTGCGCGCGCTCGCGCGGCTGCTCGCGAGCCCCGAGGCCACGAAGATCCGCCTCGAACGAGCGCGCACCCTGCCCGCGCGGATCGACGTCCCCTTGCCGCCGGAGGACGCCTTCCTCGCCGCGTTCGCCGAGCAAGCCAAGAATACGGTCGCGATGCCCTCCTCGCTGGCCATGGACGCCGTGTGGGAGCCAGCGGACCGGGCCATTCGCAAGGTCCTCCGCGGCGACGCGCTCCCGGAGAGCGCGCTCTCCGAGGCCAAGCGACGATTCGACGACGTGAGGCGCCCGGCGCCCCCGCCCGCCTCGCGCACGCCGGGGCTCGTCGTCTTCGGGGCGTTGCTCTTGCTCGGCGCCTTTTCGCTCGTCCGGCGCGCGAAGGACCCGGAGTTCCGGAAGGACGTGAAGCGCTCGCTGCCTGCGTATGCGTACGTCACGCACGCCGTGATCGCGGTCGGCGTGCTCGTGGTCCTGCCGCTCGTCATTGGCGCGCTCACCTCGCTGCTCGGCGGCTCGATCCAGAATTTGAGAGAGGTCGGCTGGCACAACTACGTCGGCCTCCACAACTTCGTCCAGATCCTCACGGCGCGCGGCGGCTCGCTCTTCGCCACGGGATCGTTTTACGTGGTCCTCCTCGTCACCGTCCTCTGGACCGTGCTCAACGTGTTTTTCCACGTCACGATCGGGGTCGCGCTCGCGCTCCTGCTCTCCCGGCCGATGCTCCGGCTGCGCGCGCTCTACCGCGTCCTCTTGATCATCCCCTGGGCCGTGCCGAGCTACGTGACGGCGCTCGCGTGGAAGGGCATGTTCCACCGGCAATTCGGGGCCGTGACGGGGCTCGTCCACGCCCTCAACGAGACCTTCGGCACGAGCCTCGAGCCCATTTCGTGGTTCGCGAGCTTCTCCACCGCGTTCGCGGCGAACGTCGCGACGAACGTTTGGCTCGGCTTTCCATTCATGATGGTCGTGACGATCGGCGCGCTCACGGCGGTCCCCGCCGACGTGCTCGAGGCGGCGAAGGTCGACGGCGCGAGCCCCTGGCAGAGGCTCTGGCTCGTCACGCTGCCGATGATCCGGCCGAGCCTCCTGCCCGCTGTCACGATGGGCGCGGTCTGGACGTTCAACATGTTCAACGTCGTCTTCCTCGTCTCGGGCGGCGAGCCCGACGGGACGACGGAGATCCTGGTCACGGAGGCCTATCGCTGGGCGTTCACCCGCAATGCGCAATACGGCTACGCCGCGGCGTATGCGGTCTTGATCTTCCTCCTTCTCTTCGGTCGGACCCGGATCTCCGATTGGCTCGCGGAGCGGCGCGAGGCGCGCGAGAAAGAGGCCTCCGCGGCGGCGAGCGTGAAGGCGGCGGGAGGTGCGGCGTGAACAAGAAGCCATCGTTCTTCGAATCGGCCGCGTGCCACGTCGTCCTCGTGATCGCCGTGGCGTTCGCGCTGTATCCCGTGCTCTGGGTCGTCGCGCTCGCCTTCTCGGGCACGCAGACGCCCTCGCCGCGCGTGATCCCCGTCCCGGAGGCGCCGACGCTCGCGCACCTCTCCGCGGTCGTGGGCGCCTCGCGCAAGATCGACGGCGCCGAGGTATGGCTCTTCGGCCGCCAGCTCGCCAATTCGCTGGTCGTCTCGCTCTCGACGGCGCTCGTCGGCGTGCTCATCGCCATTCCGACGGCGTACGCCCTCGCGCGGTTCCGCTTCGCCGGCAAGGAGTCGGGCGTGCGGGCGCTGCTCGCCACGCAGATGTTCCCCGCCGTGGCGAGCGCGATCCCGCTCTACATGATCCTGAATCAACTGGGCCTCTTGAACTCGCGGACGGGCCTCGTCGTCTGTTATGCCTCGACGAGCGTGCCCTTCTCCATTTTCCAGCTCCGCGCGGCCTTCGAGGCGATCCCGGTCGACCTCGAGGAGGCGGCGATGGTCGACGGCGCCACGCGCTTCTCGGCGTTCGTCCGCGTCGTCCTGCCCGCGGCGCGCCCGGCGATCGCCGTGACCGCCCTCTTCGCGTTCATGGGCGCGTACAACGAGTTCATCCTCGCCGCGACGCTGCTCGACAAGGAGGAGATGTTCACGCTGCCCGTCATGCTGCAGCGGTTCATCGGCGAATACGACGCGCAATGGGAGAAATTCGCCGCGGGCGCGCTCGTCGTCTCCTTGCCCGTGATGGCGCTCTTTTACGTCGCGCAGCGCCACCTCGTCGCGGGCCTCACGGCCGGCGGCGTGAAGGGGTGAGAGAGATTTCTAGCTCTTGACCCCGAGAAGCGCTCTCCCGTAGGCTCGCCTACGAGGTGACGCATGGCAAGGATCTGCATCTTCGGCGCTGGCCCCGGCGGGCTTTACGTGGCTCTGCGGCTGCTTCAGAGCGGCTCGTTTTGCTCCGACGACACCCTCGAGCTCTTTGACTGGGGGAACTACCGCTTCGAGGGGGAGCACGGCTCCCGCGCGGCGGCGGGGCGCATTTGTACGTATCACCATCGCGACGACCCGACCCAGTCCTACATCGAGGTCGGCGGGATGCGTTATATCGAGTGGGACGAGACGCCGAAGGGCAGCGGCCACCGCCTCGTCTCCACGATGATTCGGACCCTCGGGCTCCAGGAGGAGTCGGTCCCCTTCAATACCACCGACAACCCGCTGTTCTTCTTGCGCGGCAAGAACTTCTACTCGAGCGACATCAGCGAGACCTCCCCCGCGCCCTACAACACGCCCCACGCCGCGAAGTCCCCGGACGACGCCTTCACCTACGTCGCCGACCAGGCCATCCAGAAGGGCCTCGAGCTCGACGACCGCGCCGAGCAATGCCGGTTCTACTCCGACGGCCGGCTCTCGGACACGTACCGCGGCGTCTTCGAGCCGGGCCAGCGGCTCCGCGACATCGGCTACTGGAACCTGCTCTACGACGTGCTCGGCAACGAGGGATATCGTTATGCCGACATGGGCGGGGGCTACGAGTCCAACGTCATCAACTGGCACAGCGCCGACGCGCTCATCTACAACAGCGAGTTCGCCCCCGGCGGCACCTTCAAGACCCTCCGCCACGGGTATTCGACCCTGTTCGCGCGGATGTTCGCCGAGATCGAGGCGCTCAGCAAGAAGGAGGGCGCGCCCCGCTTCCATTACCACGCGCGCCACCGGCTGCATTCGATCACCGCGCCGCACGGCAAGATCTCGTTCCGCACGGCGACGGCCGAGGCCCCCTACGTCGGCGGCGAGGCCCAGACCGCCGACAAGGTCGTCCTCGCGCTCCCGCCCGAGTCCCTCGAGCTCGTCGCCCAGGCGACGCGTTACGCGAACGTCGAGGGCGACCTGCTCAACGAGCCGAAGGTCGCGCTCTACCGCGACTCGGTCATCAAGCAGCCGTCCTACAAGGTCGCGATGTTCTTCTCGAGCCCCTGGTGGGAAAAAACCAAATACCCGCCGCGCCTCGTCGGCTCCGATCCGAGCGCGACGAACGTGTTTGGCCCGACGATCACGGATCTGCCGATCCGGCAGGTCTATTATTTCGGCAACAACTCCCCGTCCGGCGCGAGCCCGGCGGTCTACGCCCTGCTCGCGAGTTACGACGACGAGAGCTTCACGTCGTTCTGGCAGGAGCTCGAGATTGGCCCGAACCGCGATCGTCTCGTCCCGGTCTCGCAGCAGCTCCAGCCCCTGCACGGCCCTCGCCACGCGCCCGAGGCCATGGTCCGCATGCTCCGGGGCGAGCTCGCGCGGGTGCATAACGGCCCCGACGCGACCCTGGAGCTCGTCCCGACGCCGCTCGAGACCGTCTTCATGGACTGGTCGCAAAAGCCGTTCGGCGCCGGCTACCACGCGTGGGCGGCCCATTACGACATCTGTGACGTGATGGCGAACATCCGCAAGCCGAGCCGGCTCGTCGAGGGGCTCGACGCCGAGGTCTACATCGTGGGCTCGGCGTATTCGAACGACCAGGCCTGGGTGGAGGGCGCCTTCTGCACGGCCGAGTCGGTGCTCAACGATTTCTTCGGGGTCGCGCCGATCATCGATCCGACGGACTACCCCTTCATTTGTCGTTGACGCGCTGGAAGACGTGGGCCCGGGTGGTGCTGAAATCACCCAGGTCCACCTGATAAGGCGTCGAGCCCGTCACGGCCAGATCGACGAGGATCCGTCCGAACAGCGGCGTGTACTTGAAGCCCCGGCCCGAGGCCATGCAGAGGATCGAGGCGTTCGTCCGGAACTGCGTGGCCTCGGGCGCGATCGGGATCCGGCCGAGGACGATGTCGCCGTCCGGGGCCATCGAGTACATGCAGGCGCCCTGGAGCGTGGGGTTGTCGATATCGAGGACGCCGGGCTTCACGAGGGCCCGCAGGTGGGCCTGGATATCGGCGATGATGCGCGGATCCGGGCTCCGCTCGATCTGGTCGGGCGAGGACCAGGTGGTGTACGTGTAATCGGCGCTGATCTTGAACTTGCCGCGGGTCTCCTCGCTGAAGCCGACGTCCGGGAAGCCGTAGAACAGCCGGTTCGCGTCGCTGTTCGTATTGCCGAACTCGTACCAGATCGGCCAGTGCGCGTCCTTTCCGCTGGGGCCACGCGCGAAGAAACCCAGGGTCATCTGCCAGATCGACCAGGCAGGGTCCTTCTTGTACGCGGCGAGCCCGAGCGGGGCGAGCACGCTGTCGAGCCACACGCCGGGGCACAGGATGAGGTAGCCGGCGTGGATCTTCTCGCCATTGACGAGCGTGACGGTCCACGCCCCCGAGGTGTGTTGCTCGATATGGACGACGCGGTCGAGGATCTGCCGATAGCGGCCGGTCCGCTCGGCGAGCTCGCGGGTGACCTCGAAGGCGCGCTGCACGTTGATGGTCGCGCCGTTGTTCTGGACGAGCCCCACGTAGGCGGTCCCATCGGGCGTGTAGAGCCCGGCCTTCTCGAAGATCGGATAACGCGCGACGATCTCGTCCGGGCTGCCGAGTCTTTCGTACGGGACCCCGAGCTGATCCATCGTCGCCTGGATGTTCGAGATGTTGCCCTCGAACGTGGAGACGTCGGGGTTGCCGAAAAAGAGCATATCCTGCTCGACGAGCAGCGGGCGCGCAGGGTCGACGCGGGCGTGCTGCTCGAGCTCGTGCCACATGGCGTACGCCGTCTCGACGAGGCGGACGCGCTCGGGCTGCGCGTAGAGGATACGAAACATCCGCTCGAGGCCACGCGAGCTCCCGAGATCGTTCGGGCCGCTTCCCTGGTTGGGAAACTGATCCACGAGGATCGTACGTAGACCGCGCCGCGCCGCGTGATAGGCCGCCGAGAGGCCGATCGTGCCGCCGCCGACGATGAGGACATCCGTGCTGTGTTGTAGGGTGGTCATGGGTCGCAGCTGACTCCTGTCGATTCAGGAGACTGCGACTCGTCGGGCATTGTCAAGGTTTCCTTGACGTGCCCGCGCGCGGATTTACTGCCTCGGCAGCGGGCAGAGGTAGGATACGCCCGCCCCGACGAGCCCCTCCCCCACGAGGTCGATTTCCGGCACGTACGAGCATTTCCTCCCGGCCTCGTCCGTCAGGATGCTCGCGCGCCGCTCGAGCAGGTTCTCCACCTGCGCCCGCGTGATCGGGCCCGTGCCCGCCACACGCTCGGAGATCTTGACGGTCGGGCTGCCCTGGCAGGAGAGCACCGCGGTCACCGCGAGATCGGGCTCGACCTTCTGCCCGGCCTCGCGACCGGCGACGATTGGCCTCACCGTGCCGCGAATGCTCGCGCTGTACCAGCAGCCGTTGTCCAGGGGAAACGTGAAAAGCTCGTCGTACGACCACACCGACGAGACGGTCGGATTGTCGTCGGGTGGTGGAGCGGGCGCCTCGATGCTTGCGTCGGGCCCGCCTCGCTGCGCCAGGAGCGAGACCGTATCCGCGAGTGCCACACCGGAGATCGGGAGAAGCGCAAATGCCGCGAATCGACCGAACCCCGTGCCTTTCGACCTGACCATATCCCTCCAGCGGCCCTGCCGAGGGAGCGCGTTTTGCGCGCGCCCCAGGCACACGGACCCCTCGCCTCGGAGCGATTGCCAGGATGATGCCAACGGACGCCCGGCGAGCGCCGTCGACCGGGCGCGAGGGACGAGAACTGGCGCCGAGCGGGGAGAATCAGAAGATCCAGACGGGGCGCGAGATCAGGATCGGCTGCGCGCCCGTCTTCGTGCCGATGAGGCGGTGATCGGGGTCGAGCGTCACGGTCGAGACCGGCTCGGCGAACGGGATCGTCATCGTGACCGCGGCCGCCTCGGGAGCGAGGCCATAATCGAGGGCGACACGCGCCGTCTCCGTCGCGCCCTTCACCTCGACCTCGACGACGCAGGGGAAGAGCTTTCCGCCGGGGTTCTGCTGGGTGACGGTGATCGTGGCCTCGCCGTCGAGCTGCGTGGCCGAGACGTCGAACGTGGGCCAGACCGGCGCGCCCTGGCCGAAGACCCAGGCGTCGAAATAGGCGTCGAGGTTCTGCCCGGAGGCCGCTTCGAGCGCGTCTTTCAGCTCCGTCACGCTGCGGCCGCCCGACTTCGAGAGGAAATCCGCGATCCCCGCGAGCACGGCGGTCCTGCCGATGAGCGGCTCGAGCTGGAGATAAAGCACCATCGGCCCGGGGCCATAAACATCGCCGTAAAACGCCTGCACCTCGGGCGCGGGCTCGTCCGTCGGCCGAGGCCAGTGCTTGGATTGGGGCGAAATGCCGTCCCAGTACGCCCGCGTGGCCGCGGCCTCGCCCTCGGGCCGCGCGATGTCCTCGAAGACGTAGGCGAGGTACTCCGCCGTCGCCTCCTTCCACACGAAATCGGTCGCGGACGCGAGGGTCGTGTGATCACCCGCCCATTGATGGATGATCTCGTGCATGAGCACGTGCATCGTGCCGTCGGCATAATCGAGCTGCAGCTTGTCGAGCTGCTCCTGCAGGAGGATGTTGCCCGGGTGCTCGAAGCCGAGCCAGGCCGTGGGGCCGCCCGCGATACGCAGCTCCTTGCCATACGGGAACGGCCCGAGCAGCGAGACGATCCAGTCCATGAAGGCGCCGACGCTGGCCTTGTCGAGCGACGACGCGAGCGTGCCGAGCGGGACCTCGTAAAACACGAGGTCCACGCCGGCGTACGCGCCGAACGGCGCCCGCTCCCAGAGCGGATCCGCCGCGATCGCGAACGCCGAATAGGTCGGCGCGTTCGTGACGTCGCAGGTCGTCTTCGTCTCCCCGGGCGCGAGCGTCCCGGGGCAAAGCACGGTCGTGCCCGCGGGGTGCGTGACCTCGAAATGGAAATCGCTCATCTTCGAGGGATCGTCGTCACAAGGGCCGAACCGATCACAGCCGCCGACCCACGAGAGCAGGTACGAGAACTCGCCGCCCGCGAGGTTTTTCTTGCGCGAAAAGCCGACGTCGAGGTTCCACCAGGTATCGTTCGAGACCGTCGTGCGTGCTCCGACCGAGACCGTCGGCCCCGCGGGCATGCCCGCGCCGCAGGTCTTCAGGACGTTGCTCGCGAAATCGGCCGACACGGCCGGCCCCTCGTTCCAGGTGACGTCCGTGAGTGAAGACGCCTCGCACGAGACGCTGTAACAATCGCCGCCCGGCGCCGCGACGTCGAGCGCGAGCTTCGACGTCGCCTCGGCCGTCGCGAGGTCGAACGTGTAGTCGTATCGCAGCACGTTCGCCGTGATGTCCCCGGTCGGCCCCGCGCCGCCCATACCGCCCGCGCCGCCGTCGCCGCCCGTGCCTCCGCTGCCGCCGTCTTCGCAGATCGAGGCGGTGCACCGCTCGGGCTCGTCGCTGCAAGCCGTGCCGAGCAAGGCGAGCGCCGCGAGGCCGACGAAGATCGTTCGAGGGGTATACAAGGAGGACCGGGAGGCGAAGCGCATACGTCCATCCTACAGAAAAATGCGGCGCCGAGAAGAGTTGCGGGGACCGCGCGAAAGGCCCTTCCGCTCGGGGCGCGGGATCCATTACGCTCACCGCGATGCCCTACAAAAGCCTCTCTTCTCCCAGTCGCGTCGCGTCTCTCGACGCGGACATCCGCGGCGCCGCCGCGATCGACAATCCGGGCCTCGTGGCCATGGTCTCCGCCGCGCCCGCGCGCCTCGCCGTCCTGCCGATCGGCAGCGGCACGCCGAAGACCGTGAACCTCTCGCTCGGCCAGGGCGACGAGGTCGCGATGCTCTCGCGCGACGTGGCCCTCGTGCGAAGCGAAAACGAGGTGTGGGCGGTGCTCGACATCCACCACCGCGCCAAGCTCGAGCGTGTCGCGAGCGACGTGCGCTCGCTCCGCGGCCGATCCTCGGGCGAACACGCGCTCGCGCTCACCTGGGACGGCAACGCCATCCAGCTCTCGGTCTCGGGCAACGAGGTCGAGGCGCGGCCCTTCGTGCTGCGCGGCGACGTGAAGCTCGCCGACGTCGGCGCCGTCGACACCACGGTCGTCGTGGAAGTCCCGGGCGGACTCGAGCTCCGCATGCACCCCGGCCCGACGCCGGAGCCGGGCGCGAACGGCCGCGTGGGGCTGCCCGCCGAGGCGAAAAAGGCGGACCGCCTGGCGAGCGGCGTGGCGCTCCACGCGCTCTACAAGAGAGGCGACAGCGCGGTCTGCCTCGTGACCCAGCGCGGCGGCCGGCTCGCGGCGAAGATGGTCGACGTGGGCGTGCCGGTCACGTGCGCGGCGGTGAGCGAGACGAGCCTCGTCGTCGGGTTCGGCGATGGACGCGCGGCGCTCTTCGACGGCCAGACCCTCGACGCCGCGGGCGGCGGCCCGATGACCCCGACGCACTCCCTCTCGCTCGGCGCGCGCGGCGAGCCGACGACGATGCTCATCACGAGCAAAGGCTCGGCCTCGGTGTGGGTCGGGACGAGCGGCGGCGAGGTCGTCCGCGTGTCGCTGCCCCGGAAGTAATCGCCCCGGGCGACCGCGCCTCCGTCGCGATCGCCCTCGCCTCTCCTCGAATCTCCTCCTCAAAAAAACTGGTGCATGATTTCGTGGTTTTCACCGCGATCTCGGCTCGCCTGGTTTTGCAGAGACTTGCAAAGCTACAGGCGTGGGACACATTACGGCCCGTCCGGCGGGACCATGCCACGGCGAGACGTCCGCGACGCCGATCGGCGGCGGATGAAGTGTCTTCGTGCGCGCTCCGCCGCGCGCCCTCGGGGGGGCGTGGGCCAGATACCTTTCTTCATTGAATCGGAAGGCACCATGTCGAAGCAGGAGGCATCGAACATCGTTTCGGTAGGGGACGTCCTCGCCGGGAAGTACCGCGTGGAGAAGGTGCTCGGGATGGGCGGAATGGGCGTCGTCGTCGCCGCCACACACCTCGATCTGCGCGAGGTCCGGGCCGTGAAGCTCATGCGGCCCGACGCGTCGAGCGAGCAATCCGTGGAGCGCTTCCTCCGCGAGGCGCGCGCCGTGGTGCGATTGCGCAGCGAGCACGTCGCCGAGGTCTACGACGTCGGCCGCCTCGACTCCGGCGCGCCGTACATCGTCATGGAGATGCTCGAAGGGCACGACCTCGCCGCGCTCCAGAAGCGCCGCGGCGCCTTCCCCATCGAAGACGCCGTCCTGTACGTCTCGCAGGCCTGCCACGCGCTCGCCGAGGCGCACGCCGCCGGGATCGTCCACCGTGATCTCAAGCCGGGGAACCTCTTCCTCACGCGCCGCAAGGACGGATCCCCCTGCATCAAGGTCCTCGATTTCGGGATCTCCAAGCACACGAGCCCCGATTGCGGGGACCCGGAGATGACCGGCGCGCGCGACCTCATGGGCTCTCCACTTTACATGGCGCCCGAGCAGATGCGATCGGCGAGCAAGGTCTGCGCGCGGGCCGACGTCTGGGCCCTCGGCGCCATTCTGTACAAATTGCTCACCGGGCGCGCCCCCTTCCAGGCCCCCACCGTCCCCGAGATCTTCGCCGCCGCCCTGGCCAAACCCGTCAAGTCGCCCTCGGCGATCCGCCCGGACGTACCTCGTGGCCTCGACGACGTCGTCCTGCGTTGCCTCGACAAACAACCCACGCGCCGGTATACGTCCGCCACCGACCTGCTCGCCGCGCTCCGGCCCTTCGGCCCCTGGGGCGTGGCGGAGGAGGAGGGGGAGGCGACCCGGATCGTCGCCGCCGCCGCCCGTCGCTCGAGCATCCCGCCCGGCCGGCTCCGGCTCGTCACGCCGCGAGAAACCCTGGATTCGTCCGGCCTCTCGCCATTGCCGGCCTCGATCCCTCCGTCCTCGAGGCGCGCGCGCAGGCCGAGCCGCCCCGTCCTCACGCTGGACGAGGAGCAGCCCGCCGATTCGAGCGGAAAAACCGATCGGAGCGTGGGGCCCTGGGAGGGTTCGCAGGCAAAACCCCCCTCGCGGCCCGCGCGCCTCGTGCTCGTCGCAGGCCTGACCGCGCTCTCGGCGCTCGCGGGCGCGGGGATCGCGGCCATCGGCGTACACTGGCCCCACGTCACCATCACGACGCACAGAGCCGAGGAGTCGAGGGCCCCCGGCGTGCACGGGCCCCTCGGGATCACGAATGAGTCATTCCCGACGCCCGCGGCGCAGGCGCCCGCTCCCACGGTGACGCCCGTGGCGAATGAAATGAACATCGTGAGGACGCCCGCGGCCACGCTCGTCCCGGCGGCCTCGGCGTCCGCCAGGAAGGAGCTCGCTCCGGCCCGCGAGACAACCGGCGAAAAGCCACCTCGATCCGCCGCGGCCAGGAGCGGGCATCCGACGCCCCGGGACTACGATCCCTTCACGGGGCGCCATTGACGGGGCGAACGAGGAAGGAGCTTCGACATGAAATCCGGCAAGCACACGGGCGCCGCGCTCCTCGCGGCGATCACCCTCGCCTCCACGATCACCCCCGCCCGCGCCGAAGATCCCGCGTCCGGGCACGAGCTCGACCCGGTCGAGCGCGCGGAGGTGCTCTTCACCCGCGCCATGGAGCTCTCGGCCGAAGGACGCGAAATGGAGGCCTGCCCGATGCTGGAGCAGAGCCTCCGGCTCGACCCGGCCATGGGCACGCGATACAGGCTCGCGGAATGTTATGAGAAGACCAACCGCCGCGAGGCCGCCTACCGGCTCTACACCGAGGTCGCGGACGAGGCGCGACGCGCCGGCATGAGCGACCGGGAGAGCCGCGCGCGCCTGCGCAGCGAGGCGCTCTCGGCGATGCTGGCGCGGCTCGTCGTCTGGGTGCCGAAGGACGTCGCCGAGACGCCCGATCTCGTGGTCACGATCGACGGCGCCCCGCTCGATCGCGCGACGTGGACCGGCGAGCCGCTCCCGGTCGAGCTCGGCGAGCACGTGCTCGAGGCCATGGCGCCCGGTCGAAGACCCTATCGCCGCGTGGTGGCCGTGCACGACGCGACGATCCCCGTCGAGCTCTCCGTGCCCACGCTCCGCGGCGAACACGAGGCGCCCCCGGCGCCGCGCCCCGTCGCCGCCGATCTCCCTGCGAATCCGGGCGGCACGAGCGCGGCCCCGAGCGCGACGACCACGGCCGCGCTCGTGCTCGGGCTCGGCGGCGCGGGCGCCTTCCTCGCGGGCGCGGGCCTCGGCGCCGCGGGCCTGGCGACGGGAGGTTTGTCCGAGCCGGTCCAGTCCACCGCCGCGACCGGCGTCGGCGTCGGCGTCGGCGGCATCGTGGCCGCGGGGGTCCTCTGGTTCGTCACGCCGCGGGCGAAACGGGCGAGCGGCGGCGCGTCGATGGCCCTCGTCCCGAGCTTCGACCCCCTCGGCGGCGGCGTCTCGCTGCGCGGGCGATTCTGACGAGCCTGTTCAGTCCTTCGGCGCGACGAGCTTCGCGAGGTCCCGCGCCTGCTTGGCGAAGTCGGCCTTGCCGAGCTTGTCGTAACCCTTGGCGAGGTCCTCGTAGATCGCGCTCATCTCGGCCGGCTCGGGTTTCGTGAGGATCGCGCTGTTGAGCTCGAAGATCGCCGAGATGTGCCGGCCCGTGCGGGCGAGGGCTTTTGCATAGAGGCGGTGGACCTTCGTGCTCGAGACGTCGACGTACATCGCGCTCTCCCCCACCTTGACCGCCTCTTCCCAGAGGCCGCGCTCGACGAGCAGCGAGAGCAGCCGCACCCACACGCGCCGATCGTGCTGATCGAGCAGCGAGAGCCGCCGCAATGCGTCGAGCTGCCCCGCGACGTCCTTCTGCTCCTTCGCGAGGTCGTAGAGGCCCTGGAGCGGCTCCGACTGCGAGGGGTCGAGCTTGAACGCGGCCTCGAAGCTCGCCTTCATGCGCGCCTTGTCCTTGCGCATCTCCGCGAGGTCCGCGGCCTTCATGCGCAGGACGTAGCCGTCGTGGCCATTCGCCACCATCTTGTCGAGGATGCGCGCCGCGTCGTCGAGCTTCTTTTCGCCCATCGCGAGGCGCAGGCGCATGTAATTCGCGTCCGGCTGCTTCGGATCGAGTGAGAGCGCCTCGTCGAGCACCGCGAGCGCCTCCGGCTTCTGGCCGTCCCGGAGGAGCGAGAGCGCGAGCCGCACGAGCTTCTTCGGGTTCTTCGGGTCGGTACGTAATGCCTTGCGCGCCTCGTCGAGCGGCGGCGCGTGCAGGTCGGGGACGTATTGCTTCTCGTACCGCGAGAGCCGCTTCTTCAGCCATTCGCGGAACTGCCGATCGACCTCGTCGTGCGGCACGCCGAGCGTGTTCTTCACGACGTCGGGCGTGCGCTCGCCGCGGCCCCAGCGCGGCAGCATGGCCGCGACTTTGTCGAACCCGTATGTATCGGCCATGAACACGACGAGCTGGCTCGCCGCGAAATAGGCCATGGTCACGTCCTCGACCGAGTCGACGTGGGTGAAGGCGCGGTTGAACCCTTCGAGCGGCGGGACGCGGCCGCCCTTCAGCGCCGCGAAGAGCGCGGGGTCCTCCTCGCGTCGCCACTCGGGCCTCTGGATGATGGTCTCGTATTCGCTGAGGCCCTCGGTGAACCAGCGCGGGACGTGGCTCTTCGAATACTGGATCGCGAAGACGTGCCCGAGCTCGTGCCAGAGCACGTTGCCCCAGTTGAAGGGCCCCGCCCCGGGCGAGAGCGCCGCGAGGGACTGGCCGAAGCAGACGCCCTGGATGCCCACGTTCGGCAGGCCGCTCGTGCGGATGCTGAAATGCTCCGAGTCGGCGTAGAGCTCGATCGAGACGGGCATCTTCGGGGTGAAGCCATAACGCTTCACCATCGACGTCCAGGCCTCGTCGAGCATCCGCGGCACGTAGCGCTCGAGGACGGGCTTCTCCTCCTTGTGGTAACGAATGCGGAAGCGGGTCCCGTTCGTCGTCACGTACTCGGCCGGGATCGTCTTCTCGAAGAGGTTCAGCGTGTTGTAGGCGCGGACGTTGAACCGGTCCTTCTTCCACGACTTGCGCAGCGCCTCGAGCCCGCCGTCGTCGTCGCCGAGGCGGATCTTGTTCAGGCCGAGCGTCGCGAAGGCCTTCATGTCCTGCGCGTCGACGCGTGTCGCCTCGTCCATCATGCGGACGATGTCCTCGTAGCGGTGCTCCCACTCGGCGTACTCCGCGACGATCTGGAAGAACGTCGAGAACTCCGGGTTGAGCGAGAGGACCTGCTTCTTCGTGGCCTCGTAACCCGCGAGATCGTCGGCGAGGAAGCGCGACGCCGCCTTCATCGAGAGCAGCTCGAGGTGCGTCGGATCGACCTCGAGCCCGCGCTTGACGGCCGCGTCGGCCGCCGCGATGTCCATCGTGCGCAGCGCGAGCCCGGCCCGGATCACGTAGGCCGAGGGCAGGTTCGGGTTCACCTCGAGGGCCTGCTTGATCTCGCTCTCGGCCGCCTCGAAGTCCATCGCGTTCTCGAGCTTGACGCGCGCCATGGCCACGTGGACGCGTGGATCCTTGGGCGCGACCTTCAGCGCATCCTTGACGCTCTCGCCCGCCTCGCCGGGGTTGTACTTGTCGAGGAAGAGCTCGGCGCGCCAGAGCAACGTCTCGACCCGCGTCCTCGCGCCCGCCTTCTCGGCCTCGCCGTACGCCTGGTTCGCGTCGTGCGCCGAGCGGAGCAGATGCGCCGCGCGCCCGACGAGCGAGAGGCCCTCGGCGTCGCGCTCGTTGATCGTGTCGTCGTTGTACGCCTCGACGAGCCTGCGCAGAGGCACGCTCGCGGCGCCACGTTTTCCGCTGCGGATCAGGAGCTCGCCGAGCACGAGCCGCGCCCGGTGCGCGGTGTCCTCGTCCGCGACGTCCTTCACGGCGTCGATCGCGTCGCTCACCTTCCCTTGTGACGCGAGGGCCTCGGCGAGGGTGGGCGCGGCCTTGATCTTCGCGTCCTTGCCGAGCGCCGCGGCGCTCTTCGCCGTCTTCACGGCGTCTGCGTAGCGGCCCTGCAGGAGCTCGAGCTCGGCCTTCGCGACGAGCGCCGCGGCGCGCTCGGGCCCGGACTTGACCGCGTCGAGCTCCTTCACCGCGGCGGTGTAGTCGCCCTTCTGCGTGAGGATCGCGGCGCGCGAGAGCGCCTTCTCGTCCGCGAAGGACGCGGCGGGCGCGAGCAAGGTGGCGGCGAAGAGGGCAGCGAGGAGGGGGCGGTTCGTGCGCATGTTCGTCGGGCCGGAAAGGCAGGTTCTTTCTTACGACGCGGGGCGGCCGCTTTCCAGGGCCGACAGAGGCCTGGCGAACGAGCGGACGCTCGACGTCGCTGGATTTTGGATCGAAAGAAGTCTAGGAGGAGCGGCGCTGTGGGTGCGAGGGCATGCGAAACGGACGCGCGAGAGCACGAGGGCGCGCAGGACGACACGCGCCGGACGTCGCGCCGCGTCAGCGAGCTCGTCGATCAGGGCCTCGTGGATCGCGGGGAGATCGAGGCGCTCGAGCGTGTCGCGGAGCGCTTCAGCGTGGCGATCACGAAGGACCTCGTGGACCTCGCCACGCCGGGTGATCCGAACGACCCGATCACGAAGCAGTTCGTGCCGAGCAAACGCGAGCTGCGGATCCTGCCGGAAGAGCGCGTGGATCCGATCGGCGACGATCCGCACACGCCGGTCAAGGGCATCACGCACCGCTACCCCGACCGGCTGCTCCTGAAGCCCGTGCACGTCTGTCCCGCGTACTGCCGCTTCTGCTTCCGGCGCGAGAAGGTGGGTCCGGGCAGCGAGGTCCTGTCGCGCGAGGAGCTCGCGGCGGCGCTCGGGTACATCCGCGCGCACGAGGAGGTGTGGGAGGTGATCCTGAGCGGCGGCGATCCCATGATCCTGCCGCCCCGCAAGCTCGCCGAGATCACGGCCGCGCTCGCGGCGATCGAGCACGTGCGGGTCCTGCGGCTGCACACGCGCGTGCCGGTGATGGAGCCCGGGCGCGTCGACGAGGTGATGGCGCGAGCGCTGCGCGCGCCGGACCTGACGACCTACGTCGTATTGCACACGAACCACGTCCGCGAGCTCGGCCCGAAGGCGCGCGAGGCGATCGGGCGGCTCGTGGACGCGGGGATCCCGATGCTGTCGCAGACGGTGCTGCTGCGCGGGGTGAACGACGACGCGGAGACCTTGAAGGAGCTCTTCCGGGAGCTCGTCGTTTTACGGGTCAAACCGTATTACCTGCACCACGGAGACCTCGCGGTGGGGACGGGCCATTTCCGGACGAGCATCACGGAGGGGCAATCGATCGTGCGCGAGCTCCGGCAGGGTCTGTCGGGCATCGCGCAGCCGACGTACGTGCTGGATATCCCGGGCGGATACGGGAAGGTGCCGATCGGGCCGGGGTATCTCGGTCCGGAAGGCGAGGACGGGCGGCGGACGGTGGAGGATCCGTGGGGGCGGCGGCATGGGTATCCGCCGGGGGGTGGGGAGGGCGCGGGCTGAGGCGCCCGGCGCGCGGAGATCAGGCGAAGTCGATGACGGGCTCACCGCGGGCCGGATCCCAGCGCCAATCGAAGCGCAGGATCTCGTTCCAGGAGACGCCCCCGTCCGGCTGGTCCGCGCGCTCCAGGATCACCGCCGGGAAGTTCTGACGGGCGAACGCTTTGGCGTCCTCCAGGGTATCGAAGGGCACGGAGCGCCGGGCATCGACGAAATAGCGAGGGGGCTTCATCGGAAGAGATCATGAAGCCTGGAGACGGCGTCTGGCAAGAGGTCGTCGGGCGGCGGCGCGCCGGTGCGCAGCTCCCAGAGGCGGGCGAGCTCTCCGGACTCGATGGAGGCGACGATTTCGAGGTAACCGCGGCGCAGAGGGAGCTCGAGGTCGCGCGCTTCGATCTGCGCGCGGAACCGGTCCTTCTCGATCGTGTCGCCCGCGTCCCGCAGAAGCGCCACGACATCCAGGATATCCTTGTCTCGGTGGGAGAGAATCTTCATCGCGAGCAGGTCTTCGAGCGCCGGGACGGGGATCGGCTCGCCGCCAGGCTCGGCGCGTTGCCGCGCTTCCGTGGGTGCAAGCGGGTAGCTCTCGAAAGACGCCATGTCCACGACGGCACCCGAGGCGATGTCGAGGAGAACCCTCTCCTTGCCGCTGCCTCGCTCGGCCCGCCACCACGGAGCGCTGCGGTAGACGTGGTAGCCGCGGGAGGTGAGCAGCTCGCCGAGAGCGTCGAGCGCGTCGGGCAACGCGAGGAGGTCGACGTCATGCGTGAACCGTTGATCGGGCGCGCGCAAGTACGTCCGGACGGCGAACGCTCCGAGAACGACGAGCGGGATCGAGCGCTGCCGGGCCTCGGCGAGGATGGCGATGAGCTCGCTCTGGAGCGGGTGCACCGAGGTATGATAGCAAGATCCTGAGTCGAGAGGGGAATCAGTGACGGGTCGGATGACCTCGGTCCGTCCTTGGGCACGAACCCAAAGGCAGCGCATCGTGTAGCTTGCTCGCGCCGCCCGTAGCGGCGTAAGATCGACCTTCGACACCAACGTCGGGCTCGGGGACAATGGCGCTTACCGATCTGTGGAAGAAGTCACGAGAGCAGCTCCTGGACAAGCGTGTGGCCCAGGTCATCGCGTTCGCGGGTTCTGGGAAACTCACGGATGATGGAGAGACGTCGAAGGAGTTCCGCGAGTTCTTGAACCATGTCCCATCGGATGTCCTCGTCCGCTATGCCGAGGACTGCCTCAAGGATCCGTTCCCCGACTCCGGCCTTGCGCTCCAAGATATCATCAATCAAGTCGGCCGGCGTCTCGGCTTCGACGTCTTGGACGGCAAGTACCGAGGGCAAAAGGGGCAGCCCGGTCAGGATGGCATTTGGAGATTGCGCGATGGCCACGCAATCGTCGTGGAAGTCAAGACGACAGACGCATATCGCATCGACCTCGGGGTGCTCGCCGGCTACAGGAATTCGCTCGTCGCGGCCGGTATCGTCGCGGCCGATCGTTCTTCGAACCTCATCGTGGTCGGTCGCCAGGACACAGGCGATCTCGAGGCGCAAATACGCGGATCGCGCCATGCATGGGACATCCGCCTCATCAGCGTCGATTCGCTCATGCGGCTCATGCGGTTGAAGGAGACCGTGGAAGCCCCTCAAACCGTGTCCCGCATCCATGCCATTTTGGTGCCCAAAGAATTCACCCGCATCGACGCGATCGTGGACATCGTGTTTTCGGCGGCCGAGGAGGTCAAGCAGGCAGAACCAGACCCTGGCGAGGCGCCGCTCAATGGCCCAGCCGAGCGTCCCGAGGAGGGCCCGAAGTTCACGCCCGTGAGCTTCCACGACGCCTGCGCTGCGAGACTCGAACAACAGCTCAAGACGACCTTGGTGCGGCAGACCCGGGCGAGCTACGCGAGCCCCGACGACAAGATCAGGCTTACCTGCTCCATATCCAAGAAACATCATTTCGCTGGAGACGAGGCCTATTGGTTCGCGTTCCACCCATACTACCTGGAGTTTCTGACGCAAACCAAACGTGCTTACGTGGCTTTCGGGTGTGGCTCCGAGCAGCAAATTTTTCTCGTTCCGCTCGATGACTTCCGCCCTTGGCTCGAAGGTTCGTATACGACGGAGAAGGAAGGGCGGCTCTACTGGCACGTCCAAATCTATCGCGACGGGTCGAAGTGGTGGTTGAAGCGGCGCCAGGGAGTCGGCGACATCGAAGTAACCAAGTTCCTGCTCACACCGCGCGCTGCGAACCAACGATGAACGCGGGCGGCAAAAGTCATCGGAGACCACCGATGGGATCGGGCGAAGTCGATGAGCGGCTCGCCACGGTCCGGCTCTTCGCGCAAATATGGTGGGTGAATCTGGGCGGACATACGATGCCCTCGCGGGGTGAGGGCATCGCATGTCCGAGCGCGGAAGGGGGGTTGATCAGGCGGGGCGTTTCAAGACGGGCGCGTCATCCCTCGCTCGGTCCCTCTCCCTCCCCGGCCGGCGCGCCGGCATTCTGCTGGTTCTTGCGGCGGGTGGCGACGCCCTTGTCCGCGTAGAGCGTGCGATACTGGATCGCGGACTCGAACGTCGCGAGCAGGGCGGGCTTGTTTTCGTCCTTCGCGGTATCGAGGACGGTCTTGGCGAGCCTGCTGAGCAAACCCTCGAGCTTGTCCTCGTAGTAGGCCTCGCTCTCCCGGAGGACCTCGGCGAGTTTGTCGGCCTCGGGGCGCTGGGCGCGGATCTCCTCCAGGGTCTGCACCGTCTCGACGATCTCGGCATAACAATCCGGGTGGATCCGCGCCTCCTGGCCGTGCTCGGGCATCGACTTCGCGAGGTCGGCGAGCACGCCCGCGCAGCCCGGCTTCGAGCGCTTGAGCCTCCCGAGCCCGCCCTGCTGGACATCGACGAGCTTGTGCTTGAACGGCATCGCGTTGGCGATACCCGTGCCCGTATACTTCCCGATCGCGTTCTCCGACATGGTCATCCTCCTTGTGCAGGGGAACTGGCCCCGTATGCGCGTTCGACGAGGCGCGGGTATTCATCATCCGCCGGGAGCACACTTTTGGCGCGTGGGTGGTTCGTGGACGAGGTGCCGAGGGGTCGAAGGCAACCGCGCCGGGCTTGTCGGCGACGGGGTGGGGCGTTGTCGACGGGCTCGGCGGGCTTGTCGGCAACGGGATGGGGCGTTGTCGGCATGCTCGCGGCGGTTGTCGGCAACGGGAAGGGGCTTTGTCGGCATGCTCGCGGCGGTTGTTGGCAACGGGAGGGGGCGTTGTCGGCATGCTCGCCACGGTTGTCGGCAACGGGGGGGATCCTTGTCGGCATGCCTGCGACGGTTGTCGGCAACGGGAGGGATCTTTGTCGGCATGCCCGCCGCGCTCGTCGGCAACGGTCGGGGGCTTTGTCGGCAGGCCCGCCGCGCTGGTCGGCAACGGTCGGGCGCTTTGTCGACGTGCGCGGCAGCCTTGTCGACGAGGGTCGGGGGCTTTGTCGACGTGCGCGGCGAGCTCGTCGACGAGCGTCGGAGGCTTTGTCGACGTGCCCGCGGTGGTTGTCGGAGCCGCGATCCCGGCGGAGATTCCCTCACCCCCAACCGCACGGCCTGGGCGATGGAGCTCGTCGGTGTATGCTTCTGCCATGGTGTCATTGTTCGGTTGGCTACGCGAACGGCTCTCAGCCACGGCGGGGGATGTCCACCCCCCCAAGCGACTGAAGCTCTTATTCGTCGGCGCCAATGCGATCGACACGTCCCGCCTCGATATCGGCGCGGAGTTCCGGGATGTCCAGGCGGAGCTCGAGCGTGCGCAAAGGCGGGGCGAAATCGAGGTCCGCGTCGAGCTTGCCGTCTCGCCCGTGGATTTGAACCGGCTCTTGCTCGAATACGAGCCGGACGTCGTGCACTTCAGCGGCCATGGCATGGTGCTCCGCGCCGACGCACAGGGCCGGCTCCGGGCCACGCGCGAGTTCGAGCCGCTCGACGTGGAACCTTCGGCGGAGGGCGCGAAGCAAGGTGTGATTCTCCTCGAGGCGCGCGACGGAAAGTCGGCGGCGGTGTCGGTAGAAGCGCTGGCGCGTCTCTTCGGGATCCTGAAGAATCAACGGTGTATCGTGCTGAATGCATGCTTCAGCGCGCTCCAGGCCGCTGCGATCACGGAGCATGTCGATTGGGTCATCGGGATGAAGCGCGCCATCAATGACGAATCGGCGATCGTGTTCTCAGTCGGGTTCTACCAGGCCATCGCGAGTGGGCGGACAGTCGAGGTTGCTTTCGAGCTTGGGTGCAGCCTGGTCACCCTATGCGGACTCCCAGGCGCGGACATACCGGAGCTATTCGGACGCTCGGATCCCGAAGCGGCACGGCTCGTCGGCAAAGGCGCGTTCGCAGCGACGAGCCATCCATTGCAGGTGTCGGAGGTGCACGTGATCCCGGGCGAAGGGATGTGTACGCTCGATTTTCGCGTCTACAACAGTGGCGATGTGGATGTCCTCATCAATCGCGTTTCTTTGCGAGCCGTCGAGGTGCGTCTATTCAACCACGGCACTTTGGGCTACATGGCATTCTCCCATGAGTACGACATGGACATCACGTCTCTCGAGAAGTCCGGCGATGTCGTGTCGTGTAACGTCGCTCAACTCGTCGGCCGGCGTGGTGTCGATCGTTTCGGCATTCGCTTGAGCGCGAGGCTTCCCCCAGCGAAACACGGCTCCTGGAAGCTACGACCGTCGTTGTCCACGAACCTCGGGAGCGTTGAAGGACCCGTGGTGGAGCAGGTCGATCTGCCGCCCAAGTCTCCCCGGGATTATCTTTTTCGAGATCTGGAAAGGGCGGAGACAAGGGCATGGAGGCACGCCGCCCCGGATTGCCTGATGCCGTATCGAGACATCATCGGCGGGCCCGCCGCCGACCTTGGCGCAGCTCGCGAGACACTCGAACGTTCGTATCCGGATTCGGCCTCGCGCTGCCTGGTTCTGTTCGAATGGCTTGGCAATTGCGTCGGCTCATGGAAGTGGAGCGACAGGGTATCCGTGCCCGAAAGCCTCCTTCTGGAGTTTCCGACGACGACCCTGGTCGATGCCATCACGACGCACGGGTTGACACCACCGCAACTCCACGGAGCCATCAAGTACTTCGCGGTCTGGCGCTGGAGACCGGAAAAGTTCAAAGAACCAAACTTCTGGACCGAGGAGCTCAAGGACCTGCTCCTGAGCAACTGCCTCGCAGCGGGATACGATGCGGAGCAGATTCGCGAGGTGGAACTCCTGTTCCACCGAACGACGAAAAGCGCCGCGCCCCCGCGGAAGTCGTGACGCGCCAGCCTGCGAGCGGGCGCCGGAGCGGAGGCGCGTGCGCGAGGGAATCGCCAGATGCGCCCCCTTGGTGGACCTTGACACGGGTCCAGGTTGCGGGTCTTCCTACCCTCCCACGATCTCGTGATGGAGGATTCGAATGGATACTCGGAGGTGCCCTCGCCGTGAGGGACGCTGGACTGCATCGGGTCGGGCGCTGTTCGCGCGGGTGATCGTCCCCCTCGTCGCGCTCGTGGCCATTGCGTGTGGCGACAATCCAGGCACCGGCGACCCGGGCGGGGCTGGCGGGGACGGTGCCAGCAGCACCAGCAGCGCCAGCAGCACCGGCGGGTCCGGCGGGGCTGGCGGGACGGGCGGCGGCGGGGCGACGGTTCCTGCTCGAGGGTGAAATTGCCGGGTTATTTGCCCTAGAGCGCACTGGGCTTCGCGTGCGCACGCTCCGACGTCGTGACCACCACGACCGCTCGCCTCGAGCGCGACGAGCTCCCCGCCGACGAGCGCCGCGATCACCTCCTCGGTCTCCTCGTGACCGCGGGGATTGCCCCGACGCACGGCGCGGCCCTCGGCAAGGCGCTCGGCCTCGCTCGAAATCTCCCCCGAGGTCCGTGGGGCTAGACCGCGGACGAGCAGCTATTCGCTGGGCTTTCGGCGACGGCCGCCACGGAGGCGCGAAAGGAATCGTCGTCGATCATCCCGGGAGGAGGCGAGTAGCGCCCCGCGTCCGCCTTCGCTGCCGGGCCCGCGTCCGCCTCCGCGGTCTCCTTCACGTACTCGAACACGAAGCATTACCGAAGCCGTCCCACTCCGCGAGTTCCGTGCACTCCCCGAGTATCATCCATATACAATCCCAGAGGCCGCTGCACGTGCACTCCCCGTCGGTCGGATCGCACTCGTAATCGCCGCTCCCCGGATTACACGAGCTCAACCCGCCTGCCGAGTCCTCCACACAGAACGCGAAGTCGTCGGCCGTATACACATTGTCGCCGCCCGTATAAACGACGAATCCGCCTTGGCCGCGCGCGAAGATGACGGATTGCCCGGAGGCGAGGGTCGTCACGAGGTGTCCATTCGCATCCCCGTATTGCGACGCGACCGCAGCGAGGTTCCTCGTGAGGAGCGGATCGATCGCAGCTTGCGCGAGCGCGGGTGCGGCGAGGGTCGAGAGAGCGAGGGTGGCGACGAGAGCAACGCTGGTTTTCATGTTTTTTTCTACCCGGTATCGTTCGTCCCATCGGAAACGTCGTTTCAATAGTCCCACGTTTGCAACGGGCGCGCCAAAGCAAGATCCGCGGCCAATGCCCGCAAAACGCGCCGGCGGCCTCGCCCCTGTTCCACGCCCATCACACGTCGCCGTTACGCCGCCGTGACATCGTCACGCCGCTGCAACACCCAAGGCGCCCGCACGCGCGTCGCTTCAATTTTCCGCTCGCCGCGCACGCGCCCGATCGACGGCACCCTGCCAGCCGAGACCCCGGCCTCGTCGCTGTCCGTACCGAGCTTTCGGCTCCACGTGGTGAGCGGGCCGGACGCGGGACAGGCGATCTGCTCCACCTCCGAGCGCGTCGTCGTCGGCACACACCCGTCCTGCGATCTCCGGCTCTCGGATCGCCTCGTGTCGCGCTTCCACTGCGAGCTTTCGGTGGCCTTCGGGCAGATCGTGCTGCGCGATCTCAACAGCCGCAACGGCACCCGGCTCGACGACGTCCAGGTGCGCGAGGCGTTCCCGCGCTGGAGAGGCCGCGCGCGCCGCCGGCGTGGATCGCGTCTACCTGTATCGGCTGCTCTGGAAGTACGATCTGAAGCGGAGCCGTGGGCGCCCGGAGGCTTGATCTCTCCTGTTGCGCCGAAGACAGTCCGCATTCGACAGCCGTGGCTAAAGCGCGCGTGTCGAGCATGACAGACAGCATCGCAAGCTGCTCGGCAGGCAACCGTTGTTGCTCCGGGGGCAACGCGGGCGGGGCACGCCGCGGAAGGCCCGTGCTGGCGCAGCGGTCCCGGCCACGAAAGCGCGGCGGAGCCGTGCGGCGCGGGGCTGGCACCACTGTTGCTATGGGGGGTCTCCGAAGCCGAACGGTGATTGACCGTTCCATACCCAGGAGACCGATCATGCGTGTACTCAAGGCAGTCAACCCCGTCATCGCAGCAGGCGCCCTCGCCTTCTGCCTCGCCCTCCCGGGCAGCGCCGAGGCGGCGCCGCCGCAGGTCATTCCGGGCGCGGCCAACCTCGACTCCATGCTGAGCGAGCACGCGGGGCACTGGCTCGCGGGGAAGGCGACGCCGGGCATGGTGGCCGCGGTCATCAAGGGCAACCACATCGTGGCGCTCGGCAAGGCGGGGTATGCCCGGCTCCCGGACGGCGAGTATCCGGCGGGCGTGGCGATGAGCCTGGATACCATCTTCAACATCGGCTCGAACACCAAGAGCATGACCGCGCTGCTGCTCTCCATGCTCATCCAGGAGACGGCGCTGACCTGGGACACGACGCTGGCCACCGCGCTGCAGCTGCCGCGCGCCTATTTCCATAACGGCGTGAGCGACGACCGGGCCGACGTCACCCTGCGGCAGCTGGTGGCCCACCGCTCGGGCTTCGATTGCGCCGACGGTACCGTGGTCTATTCGCATCCGCAGTTCCCCGCGGGCTGGAGCAGCTTCACCCGCGAGGAGCTGCTGGACAGGTGGCTCAAGGGGACCGTGACGCCGAACATCATCGGCGGCGTCCTCCCCGTCGGCTACCTGGCAGACTGCACCGGCACCGCCATCAACTCCTACGACTACGAGAACCTGAACTTCGCCATCGCCCAGTCGATCATCGACAAGTGGTCGGGCATGGAGTTCGTCGAGTATGCGCGGACCCACCTCGTCGAGCCCTACGGCATGGACTACAGCTACGTGTGGGCCCACGTCTACAACCTGGCGGTGGACGACGTCTTCGAGATCGAGGCAGGCGTGGTGTGGCCTTACTGGGACGACTACTATTACCCGAAGGACAAGGACCAGTACCTCGATCACACGTTCGTCCGCTCCTACAACACGAGCTTCAACCTGATCGGCATCAACGACCCGGGGGAATACGGCTTGGCGCCGGGGGCGGGCGGCTTCGGCTTCGACATCTACGACTGGTCGAAATACGGGACGGCCCACCTGCGCGAGCAGTCGCAGGCGTGGAAGGACGTGCACGGGACCGAGTTCACCACGTACAACTACGGGTTCGGCACCTCGAAGAAGACCGGCGCCGTCCTCAACTACACGCGGATGGCGCACACCGGCGATCTGGCCTCGATGCGCTCCGTCATCTCGGTGTATCCGGAGCTCGACCTGGCTTACCTCGCCTTCGCCAATGGCGGCGTCGACGACAACGGGGCGCTCAGCGAGGTGCTCTCGGACCTGGAGGGCAGCTTGACGCTCGGCGTGGACACGGGCGGCTGCGCCAACACCTCGAGCGTGAAGGACGTGCAGCGCTTCTACGACCAGACGATGTTCGGCTGCGCCGGGACCGTGACAAAGGCCAACGCAGGCACGCTTTGCAAGACGGGGTACCACGTGTGCAGCGCCGAGGAGTTCTACGAGAACAACAGGTACGGCGGCGGCCCCGCCGAGGCGCCCACGCATCACTACTGGACGTCGACCACCCTGAAGTACTCGGGCACGGGGAGCAACAACTGCTCGGTGAGCGCCACCACGGGCACGACCTGCAACCAGCCCATGCGCGCGTGCGCCCCCAGCACCACCGACCCGTTGGGCAACTCCTGCAACTGGATCAACTGCGGCTACGAGGGCGATACCGACAACAGCTACTTCGGCGGCTGCGCCAACAACACCACGGCGGGCACGCTTTGCTGTGAGACGATGATATCGCTCTGATCGCTGCTTCGGACAAGGGGCGGCGCTCAAGGTAAATAACCCGCCGATTTCACCCTCGCGCAGGAGCCGTCACCCGGCCCCGCCGCCGCCTCCGCCTTACCAACTCAGAACCGAAACGCGATCCCCGCGCGCACGTCCGTGCTCGCGCGCCCCGCGCGGACCGGGCCGATGCGGCCCCTGCGATCGAGGTGCTCGACCTCGATCCACGCCAGGCGGAGCTTGTCGCTCGGCAGCGTGTACGAGAGCCAGGCGCGCTGGCCATGGCGTTGATCCTGGAGCGTTCGTGACCCGCCCACCCCTGCATGCGCTGACCATTGGTTCCATGTCGATCGTGCGTGCTGCAAGGACTTCGGTCCCATCGGAACCCAGAAGCAAAAAAGCCGAGGATTGAAGCTGATCGGCGCGCTCGGGGTCAGCGCGGAGGGCGTACCGCTGGGGGTCGCCGCGATGACGTATTGGGCCCGGCCAGCCGAGCAAGGCGTCGCTCGTACGCGCACGAAACGCACGCTCGAGGAGAAAGAGCTTCGGTACTGGAACGAGACGGTCGACCAGGCCATCGAGCACCTGGGCGTCGAAAGCGGTCCCAAGCTCCTCTGGTTTCAGCTCGATCGAGAGGCAGACGCCTGGCCGATCCTGGAGCACCTGGCATCGACGGGACACACGTACACCGTCCGCGGAAGCTGGAACCGAAGGGTGCGCGAAACGGGCGCTCAGCGCCGATACCTTCTCGACGTGCTGGCGAGTCGAAAGCCCATGGGCACGTACACGCTACACGTGTCCGCGGGACCTGGCAGGACTGCGAGGACAGCACGAACGAGCATCCGAACCGCGAGCCTCACGCTCGACGTGCGCGACAAGCAGACAAGCAGACGAGCAAACGACACCCGCTGCACACGAACGTGGTGTGGGTACGCGAGAAAGGTCGGGTCCCGGAGGGAGAGGAGCGTATCGAGTGGTTGCTCTTGACCAACCATCCGATCACGACCCTCGAAGACGCCTGCCTCGTGGTTTTCGGTTATACGCAGCGCTGGCGCATCGAGGAGTTTCATCGCACGTGGAAGCAGGGCGGCTGCAACGTCGAGGCGACGCAGCTCCAGACCAGCGAACACGTGAAACGATGGGCTACGCTGCTGGCTGCCGTGGCCATGCGCATCGAGAGACTCAAGTACCTGTCACGCAACCAGCCCGATCTGCCCGCAACCGAGGAGCTGTCGCGCTACGAGATCGACGCGCTCATCCTCAAGAGGCGCAAGAGGAAGAATCCCGGGATCCCCGATGGGATCCTGACGATCGGCATCGCAACACAGTGGATCGCGGAGCTCGGCGGCTACACGGGCAAGTCTTCCGGAGGCCCGCCAGGATCCATCACCATCGGTCGAGGGCTCGAACGCTTGGCCCCCGTAGCAGAAACGCTGCAACAGCTCGATGAGGCGGGGCTGTTGCGATGAGATGAATGGTCAGCCCGGTCCCGGGAGAGGGGCCAGGACGCTTTTCCTAGGAAGCGCGGCGGTAGACGAGGCGTGCCAGGGTGGGATCGAGCACGCCATCAGAACCTCGTTGGGCAATTGCTCCGATGGTCATCTTACGCGCACCACACCAGCCCGCAGGAGTGCTGGATTGCGCTCGACGAAGTTCGCTCGACAGGCGTCGTTCGTGAACGCGAGAGTGACGTGCCTGATATCGCCACTCCTCCACCGGCGCCGAACACCAACCAAGCGGATGGGTTGAAACGCCGTCGTCTGACCATTGCGAGGACGCCGGATAGCTCCGTACCACAGCATCGGCCAGAGCGCCGTGAGACCGATGGTGATCCAGAGCGTGAGCTCGATCCGTTCTGGCCCCGTCTCGACGAACATACCGGCGATGGGCCAGATGGGAAATACTGCGACAAGGAACACCAGAAAGGTGAGCAAGGCGAGGCCCACCAGCGTGGGAGCGAGGCGATTCATTGTCCGGGTACATCGCGGGCACGAGGGCAGGCGGATGGGAAGCGTGACTTCACTCCCGAACACGACCGGAAAGGGCACGAAGGTGGTCCTGACGAGACGCGCATCTACCCACGATATGCTCTCGGTCGCACCGCAGTTGCAGCACGACTCGGGGAGATCCAAAGCGAGTCCACCCGGGAGTCCTTCGATCGAAATCTCATGCGTGAAGTGGAAGTGCATCGCGCGCTGTCTTCAGGAGCCCATGATTGTTTCCGACATGTCCAGAGCTCGCGCTCGACGCCGCCCCCGCGAACGCCGAGCGGCCGTCGCGGCGAGCGCGAGCATCATGAGTCCGGAGAGCTCGCCCAGCCCCGAACCGCTCCCTGGAACCCCGCACGCGCACTCCGGATCCTCGTGGTTGATCAAGGCATATTCGCACATACCCGTCGACGTATAGCATGATCCCGGCAGGTGACACACATCCGGCGCGGCGCACGAGAGCAGCTCGCCAGCGTCACGCCGAAATAGTCCCATCCAAGCTGCGGGGTGGGCCAGGGCGCGGCCACCTGGATCCAGTCGCCGCCGACCCGCGAGAAGATCCGGCACCCGGCGCCGCCTCCGAGCGCCAAGGTGTCCCCTTCCAGTGCCACCGCCCGGGTCAAACGAATTCACCCCCCGTCAGGAGCGGTGGGTTCACTCGTGTCAAGTGGGCCGGCGGATCGACCCGGGTAAACCCGGTGGTATCTACATTCGTCTCCCAACCGGGCTGGACGCCGGGCTCGAGAGGCTCGACCTCCAAGGTCCTCGTCCACAGGTCCGGCGGCAGCGACTTGTCGACGCGCAGGTGTTGCCTCACCCTCCTCCAGACCGTGCCGCCCTGGACGCCGAGCGTGAAGAAGAGATACCGCTCCTTGACATCCCAATCGCCGCTGAGGCCGATGCTGGGGACATCGTGTATCTCTATCGTGAGGATCCCGCCCTTCTTTCCAAGGTAGCGGCGGCTCGCCTCTGCCTGGTCGTCCGCCGTATGGACGTCCTCCGTCCTCGGATGCGCGTCCCCGCCTCGCCGGTGGAACAGCTGCGCGCCCCCCCGAATGACAGAGCCCGGCATCCCGACGGCGGAGCGATAACCCTCGCGGTACCGCGCGAGCCATGGCGCGAAGTTGGGGCTGCCGGGGTTACGCGCGTACTGGTCGACGCTGACCTCCCACCACGTCCGTGACTCCTCGGTCTGCGCGGCGACAGGCGTGATCGCATCTGCGTCGACGGCATCCCCGGCCGGGCTGGGCCGCCCCCGAATTTCCATGCAGATGATATGCTCGTGCCACAGGAGCCTCGGGGTCTCGCGGAACCTGCTGATCCGCGAGGCATCATACCGCATCCGAAACAACGCGTGGACGTTATGGCCGAGAACCTCGGCGCTGGTGCGGTTCGTGGCGAATATGGTGATATTCTCGAGGCGCCATTTTCCCATACACTCGATTCCTTTCCTGTTCAGGATACGAGATCGAAGATGTATTTCAAGAAGTTAGCTTTTCAAAAACCCAGGTGTCTCGGACGAATGGGTTCGTCGGTAGCGCATCGAGCATCGCGCCCCGCGCGGAGAGCACAATCAGGTTCACGGTTCCGACCCATGCGAGAGATCATCAAGCTCGGGGGCCGGTCCTGGGTTGGAGTTCCCTCACCCCCGACCCCTCTCCCGGTCGCGCTGACTCCTACGCGGCGATCCGGCAGACGCTGGGGGGCCTGTCGGATAGCGGATTCGACCTCAACTTCGCGAACTCGGCGCGGATCAATGGCCATCTTCCTACAGCTACGCCTGGGCGGACAACGCGACGGGATCGAACGTCCAGGTGACGTCCTACGGCACCGGATCGGAGTACTGCAAGGTCGTGAGCTGGAGCGGTGACGAGGCCAATGCACAGGCCGACGTCGCCTGTTTCGACGCCGACGGCGAGCCGACGGACACGCGCTTCGTGATCGTGTACACGGACGACAAAGTCTCCGTCACGTGAGCCGCAGGCCGGGGAGTCGGCTCATGGAAATGGAGTGACAGGGCCGCGGAAGTCGTGACGCGCCAGCCCGTGAGCGGGCGCGGGAGCGGAGGCGCGTGTGCGTGGGAATCGCCAGATGCGCCCCCTTGGTGGACCTTGACACGGGTCCAGGTTCCGGGTCTTCCTACCCTCCCACGATCTCGTGATGGAGGATTCGAATGGATACTCGGAGGTGCCCTCGCCGTGAGGGACGCTGGACTGCATCGGGTCGGGCGCTGTTCGCGCGGGTGATCGTCCCCCTCGTCGCGCTCGTGGCCATTGCGTGTGGCGACAATCCAGGCACCGGCGACCCGGGCGGGGCTGGCGGGGACGGTGCCAGCAGCACCAGCAGCGCCAGCAGCACCGGCGGGTCCGGCGGGGCTGGCGGGACGGGCGGCGGCGGCGGTGGAGGCACCGGCTGCACGCCAGGCGCGTCGCAGAACGTGCCCTGCGGCCTCAATGGCAACGGCCAGCAGGCGCAGGTCTGTGCAGAGGGCGTCTGGGTCGACGACGGCGCGTGCAACGATCCGGACATGTGCGTCGACGGGACACAGCAGACCAAGCCTTGCGGCCTCAACGGCGCCGGGACGGAGACCGAGACCTGCACGGTCGGCGCCTGGCAGCCGGGCACGTGCGTCGATCCCGACGAGTGCAAGACGGGCAGCGAGCAACAGGTCGCCTGTGGCCTGAACGGCGCCGGCACGCAGCCCCAGACCTGCACCGCCGGAACGTGGCAGGACAGCGGCGCCTGCGCCGATCCCGATATCTGCGTCAATGGTACGACCCAGCAGGTCGCCTGCGGCCTGAACGGCGCCGGCACGTTACCCCAGACCTGCACCGCCGGAACGTGGCAGGACAGCGGCGCCTGCGCCGACCCCGACGTCTGCGTGAACGGCGCGACCCAGCAGGCGAGTTGCGGCTTCAATGGCGCCGGCACGCAGCCCCAGACCTGCACCGCCGGAACGTGGCAAGACAGCGGAGCCTGCGTCGACCCCGACGTCTGCATGAATGGCGCGGCCCAGCAGATCGCCTGCGGCCTGAACGGCGCCGGCCTGCAGCCCCAGACCTGCACCGCCGGAACGTGGCAGGACAGCGGCGCCTGCGTCGACCCCGACGTCTGCGTCAATGGCGCGACCCAGCAGGAGAGCTGCGGTTACAATGGCGCGGGCACCAAGCCCCAGACCTGCACCGCCGGACAGTGGCAGGACAGCGGCGCCTGCGTCGACCCCGACGTCTGCGTCAATGGCGCGACCCAGCAGGCGAGCTGCGGTTACAATGGCGCGGGCACCAAGCCGCAGCTTTGCACCGATGGCCAGTGGCAGGACAGCGGCGCCTGCGACGACCCCGACGTCTGCGTGAACGACACGACCCAGACCCTCTCGTGTGGGCTCAACGGGCGTGGCGATCAGCTCCAGACCTGCACGACGGGCGCGTGGGTGGACACCGGCGCGTGCGTCGACCCCGACGAGTGCGTCGACAACGCGGTGGAGCTCGCCACGTGCCCCGGCGGCGTGCAGAGCACGACGTGCGTCGAGGGGGCCTGGATCCAGGGCGGCGCGTGCGAGAAGAGCCCGATCAGCGCGAATGAGCGCAACACGTGCGCTGTCGTGGGCGGGAAGGTCTACTGCTCGGGCAACGGCATCAACGGCGAGCTCGGCAATGGCACCACGGTCTCGACGGGCACGCTCACGCCGGTCTCGAACCTGACGGACGCGGTGGCCGTCGCGGTGGGCTCATACCACGCGTGCGCGCTTCGCGCGACGGGCGCCGTGGTCTGCTGGGGCGCGGGTGGCCGGCTCGGCAATGGAACCACGACGGGCGCGACGACGCCCGTGCCCGTGTCCGGTCTCAGCGACGCCGTGGCGCTCGACGCCGGAGCCGAACACACCTGCGCGCTGCGCTCGACCGGCGCCGTCGTGTGCTGGGGCGAGGGCAGCGCGGGCCAGCTCGGCCACGGAGCGACGACGGACGCGACGACGCCGGTCACGGTCTCGAACCTCGCGGACGCCGTCGACGTCGACGCGGGCGGCGCCCATACCTGCGCGCTGCGCTCGACCGGCGCCGTCGTGTGCTGGGGTGCGGGCAGCGCGGGCCAGCTCGGCAATGGCCTCACCGCCAATCAGACGACGCCCGTGGCCGTCTTCGGCGTCAACGACGCGATCGCGATATCGGCCGGCTGGAGGTATGGCTGCGCCGTGCGGGCCAGCGGCAGCGCCGTCTGCTGGGGTCGAGGGGGCAATGGCCAGCTCGGCAACGGCGCGACGAGCGACATGTTCGTGCCCGTCGCGGTGCTGAACCTGACCGACGCCGTGGCGATCGAGACGAGCAGCGCCGCCAATTACAGCAACGGAGACCCGTTGCAATGGGGCCACACGTGCGCCCTGCGCAAGAGCGGCGCGATCCGGTGCTGGGGATATGGCCTCGATGGTCAGCTCGGGCAGGGCGCCTACGCCTCGAGCTCGGGCGGGGTCGCCGTGCTGGACATGAACGACGCGCAAGCCGTGGCGCTCGGCATGTATCACACGTGCGCCGTGCGAAGCTCCGGGGAGATCCGCTGCTGGGGAGATGGGGACGCAGGGCAGCTCGGAAACGGCTCGATCAACACCGCGCCGGTGCCGGCCCCTGTGGTGAACCTCGCTGACGCGGTGGAGATCGTCGCGGGTTACCAGCACACGTGCGCGCTGCGCCAGAACGGCCAGGTGCAGTGCTGGGGCAATAACTCCGAGGGTCAGATCGGAAATGGCTCCACGACGCGGCAAACGACCCCCGTCACCGTATCCAACCTGACGGACGCCGTCCAGGTCAGCGCGGGTGGTTTTCACAACTGCGCCGTGCTCGCGAGCGGGCAGGCGCGGTGCTGGGGCGATGGCGGTTATGGCCGGCTCGGAAACGGCGGGTCGACGGACAGCACCACGCCCACCGCGGTGTCGAATTTGACGGACGTCGCCGCGATCAGCGCGGGTGGTTACCACACGTGCGCCGTGCTGAAGACCGGGCAAGTGCGCTGCTGGGGCTACGGGCAGAACGGACGGCTCGGGAACGGGGCCACATCCAACCAGACCTCGCCTGTCGCCGTGGTCGGCGTGACAGACGCCATCGATGTCGCGGCTGGCGAGGGGCACACGTGCGTCTTGCACGCGACAGGCGCCGTCTCGTGCTGGGGCACCGGGACGAGCGGACAGCTTGGAAACGCCACCCTGACGACCTCGACGACGCCGGTCGCGGTGACGGCCCTGAGCGACGCCATCGCGATCGACGTGGGGTACGCGCACACGTGCGCGGTGCACAGCACGGGCGCGGTGAGCTGCTGGGGCAGCGGCGGGAGCGGGCGGCTCGGGAATGGCGCGACGACGAACGTCACCATCCCTGTCGCGGTCCCGAACCTCTCCAATGTCGTGCAGGTGAGCGCGGGCGAAACGCACACCTGCGCGGTCACGGCCCTCGGCGGCGCGTTCTGCTGGGGTAGCGGCGGCTACGCACAGCTGGGCAATGACTCGACGGCCAATGCGCTCACGCCGGTGCCCGTCATGAACATGGCCGACGCGGTGAACATCAGCGCCGGCAACCGCCACACCGCCGTGATCCGTGGGGCGGGCTCGGCTGCGGCATGGGGAACCGTGGATCAGGGGCAGCTCGGCAATGGCAGCCCGATGGTGAATTTTCCCATCGTGGTGACCGTGCTCTGAGCGGCGAACGGACCGGATACCCTGGCGGGGGCAGCGCTCCACAAGGCGCTGCCCCCGCCAGCCCGACCCATTCATGGAACGACATCGTAGATCTCGAGCATTGACGAACCCTCGCCCGTTCGTCGCGTGACCGGGTCTAGAGATCCACGCGCTTGCGGTTGTCCGACGAGACGCGGTCGATGAGCTTGTTGTTCGGATCGAAGCCGGCTTCGTAGGGCTCCGCGTCGACCACGACGGTCAGCTTCACCTGCTGCTTGGTCACGTGGTGGCGCTCCAGGTACAGCACCTCTTCGTCCGCCTCCTTGCCGGACTTGCCGCGGGCGAAGACGCCGACCTCGATCCAGTCGTCGAGCTCGCCCGCCGTCTCCTTGCCCTTGCCGTCCGCGTAGCGCTTGTCCGCGAACAGGTCGAGGGTCACCTCGTATTTGCCGTCGTCGCGCTTGCGCGCGGTCGCCGCCTGCACCCGATTGTCGTAGAAGCAGATCTTCTCGAACAGGTCGGTGATCAACGCCTCGTGTGCCGGACCGGCCTCGGCGCGGATGTAGGAAAGGAGCTCGGCCGATGTCGTGTACGGCGGCTTTTGATAACCCTTGTCCTGCAGGAACTTCTTCAGCGCGCGGTTGAGCGCCGCCTCGCCGATCTCCTCGCGCAGGCGGTAGAACACGAGCGATCCCTTCTGGTAGTGGATGTACTGCTGGTTCTCCACCCGGTAGAGCGGCAGCTCCTCGACCCGCTCGCGGCCGCGGTTGGAGAGGTACTTGTCGAGCTCCTCCTTGAGGAAGCGTCGCATCTTGGCGCGGCCGTACTCCTGCTCCATCACCATCAACGCCGAATACTGCGAGAGCGACTCCGACAGCACCGTCGCCCCCTGCACGTTGGCGCCGATCACCTGGTGCGCCCACCACTGGTGCGCGATCTCGTGCGCCGTCACGTAGAACACGTAATCGATGTTGGTCTCGTCGCGCAGGTCGGCGATGAAGCCGATCGACTCCGAATAGGGGATGGTATTGGCGAAGCTCTGGGCGAAGCTCTCGTATTGCGGAAACTCGATGATCCGCACCTGGCGGTGCTGGTACGGCGTGAAGTTGGCCTCGTAATAGGAGAGCGACTTGCGCACCGCGGCGATCATACGATCGACGTTGTACGGGTGCTTGGGGTCGTAATAGATCTCGATCGGGATCTGCTCCGGCGTGCCCTCCTTGTAGAACCCCTTCTTCACCTGCCAGCGCGCCGACAGGAAGGCGTAGAAGTTCAGCATCGGCCGGTCCATGGCATAGCTGAAGCAGCGACGGCCGTCGCGCTGGAACTCCTCCTGCAGGTAGCCCGGCGCGAGCGCGATCTGATCCGGCGCGGTGCAGATGGTGGTCTTGAAATCGAGCCAGTTCGCGTCGTCACCGATATAGGTGCTCGCGCGCGCCGCCTGGTCTTCCAGCTTCGGCATGCGGGTGGGCTCGCCCAGCCCGCGCTTGCGGCGGTCGTTCCGGTCGTCGATCTGCGCGCGCTCGTCATAGCCGAACTGCGGGAACATGCGGTTGTTGAAGAAGCTCCCATTCTCGACGATCTGCGTCGGCGAACGATCGTTGGTGATGCCGTTCGGGTGGTAGTCGAGCGTGAAGCGCACATCGCGCTCGTCGCCCGGCTGCATCGGGCGATCGAGGCGGTAGATGCGGTAGCCCAGCGGGGCATCGTGCTTCACGAGCTCGGCGCCGCCGAATTCGATCGCGAGCAGCGCCTTGTCGTCGGCGAGGTTGATGTGCACCTCGGGGATCGGCGAGGCGTGGGGGTTGTGCACGCGGTAGACCCCATCGATGCGCAGCACCTGCGTCTCCGGATGCAGGTCGATCTGCGTGGACGAGGCCAGGATCTTCGGCTGCGGCAGATCCCTGTAGGCGCCGTATTCTTTCTCGTAACGCGCCGACAGGTCGAGCTTCTGCTCCGGCGAGCGGTATTCATTGCGGACGTTGGTGTTCCAGAAGAGGAAGCCGCCCACGGACGCGAACGCGAGCAGGCTCGAGCCGAAGGCCACGCCCAGCCGGCCGCGCAGCCGTCGCCGCGCCACGACGAAGCGCTCGCGGCGGCTGCCGACGCTGCCGCGCACCCAGAACGCCACCGACAAGAGCAGCAGCGAGAGCAGCAAGAGGCCCCAGTACCCCTGGAACCAGAGCTGCGCCGGCAAGAAGTGGCCATAGCCGTTCATGTCCGAGTACGGCGCGTTCGGCCAGCTCCCGAAATTGTAGAGGTGATGGGTGAAGTCCATCAAGCCGAGCGCGGTCTGCAGGATGAGCACCAGGATCAGCAGCGCATAACCGACGAACTTGTTGTTGCTGAACACCTGCAGGGTCAACGCCAGGCCGCCCATCAGCGCATACACGACCGAGTCGAGCGCCAGCGTCTTCAGGTAGAGCAGCGGTTCGAGCTGGGTATGGCCCTTGGCGAGCTGGATGAGCATCGCGGCGGCCGCGCCGACAAGCTGGAATGTGGCGATCACCGCCAGAAGCGCCCCGAGCTTGGCCAGGAGCGGCACCCAGCTCGGCACCGGCATCGCGTCGGTGACCTCGTGGATCTTCGCGCCGCGCTCCTTCCACACGAGCTCGCCGGCGTAAAACAGCACGATGATCACCAGCAGGAAGCTATAACTGCCCTGCAGCGCAGACAGCATCTGCGAGGTCACCGGATGAATCGGTGTTTCATACATGGTCTGGCGGAACAGCGCGGACGGGATGAAGTTGGCGATGCCAAACGCGAGCATCACCAGGAACGGCACGCTACGGAACACGCCGACGGTGTCGAAGCGCAGTTGACGCAAGAGCTGCCGCCCTACCGTGCGGGTCGTGAAGATGGGCTCCGGCCTCCGCACCGCCGCCACGGCGACGGGCCGGGCCGCGCGCTCCGCCGCGGCGAGCGCGTCCATGTTCACCTTCCGGCCCCAGCGCCGGCGGCCGGTGCCGCTGCGCTCGGTCTTGAACAGCGCGAAGGTCGCGACCAAGAGCGCCGCGGCGATCGCGGTCCAGAGCGCGCGGTTGCCGAGGAGGTAGCCCCCGATCGCCGGCAGCCCGGTGTTACGCTCTTCTGCCGACCAGTAACGAATGGTGCGCTCGAGGGCACGCGCGCCGAGCGGATCCATCAGCGTCGCTATCCAGACATTGTCGAGATCACGCAGCAACACCGCGCTCGTGCCGTACAGCACGAAGAAACCGAGCACGCCGATGTAGACCCACAGGATGCTGCGTGTCACCGCCGCCATCAGCGAAAGCAGCGCGCCGGTGAACAGCAGGTTCGGGATCACGAACACCCCGAACGCCCACAGGTAGGGCTTCAGGGACACCGGCCCGAGGCGCGCAGGATCGATCCAGGGCATGAACTGGGCAATGAACATGCCCAGGCCAATCACGAGGTACACGACCAGGCTCGCCGCGAGCGCCGCGCCGAGCCGGCCGAGCAGGTAATCGCGTTTGCGGATCGGGCTGGCGAAGAACAGCTCCGCGGTGCCCTGGTCGAAGTCGCGCAAGAGGGCGCTGCTGATGAAGATCGTGATGACCAGCATCCCGATCAAGGTGAACAGCGCGAGCCAGGTGGCGACGACGGTCGGCGCATTGCGGAAGACATTGCCGATGCTCCCGCCCACCTGGACGGCCTCGCTGCTGGCCGCACCGAAGGCCAGCAACCCGAACAAGCCGGCGACGAGCCAGAGCAGCGGAGAACGGAGCTGCTCGCGCAGCTCGAAGCGGAAGAGTTCGCGGATCATGGCAACGCTCAGGCGGCCTGCACGCGCAGGAGCTGGAAGTACACGTCCTCGAGGTTCGGGGCGACCTGCTCGAAGCCTTCCCCCGGGTGCTCGCTGCTGAATACGTGGATCACCGGACGGCCGGCGACCAGCCGCGTCGACAGCACGACGTGGCGCGCCTCGTATTCGGGCAACGCCGCTTTCGTGACCTGCTTGCGCCATACCTGGTTGGCGAGCGCGGCGATCGCGTCACTCGGCTTTCCGGTCAGCAGCACCTGGCCCTTGTTCATGATGGCCATCGTCGGGCACAGGTCGGTGACGTCCTCGACGATGTGCGTGGACAGGATCACCGCGACGTTCTCGCCGATCTCGGCGAGCAGGTTGAGGAAGCGATTGCGCTCCTCGGGATCGAGGCCGGCGGTGGGCTCGTCGACGATCACGAGGCGCGGATTTCCCAGGAGCGCCTGCGCGACACCGAAGCGTTGCCGCATGCCGCCCGAATACGTGCCGAGCTTGCGCTTGCGCACGTCCCACAGGTTCACTTGCTGGAGCAGCCCGTCCACGACCTCGCGGCGCTGCTTGCGGTCGATGAGACCCTTCAGCACGGCGAAATGCGTCAGCATGTCCTCCGCGCTCACCTTCGGATAGACGCCGAAGTCCTGCGGCAGGTAGCCGAGCCGGCGCCGGACCGCGTCCTTGTCGCGCAGCACGTCGATGATTTCGCCGTTCGCGCCCTCCAGCGTGGCGCTGCCGCTGTCGGCTTCCTGCAATGTCGCCAGGGTGCGCATCAAGGACGACTTGCCGGCGCCGTTCGGACCGAGCAGGCCGAACATGCCGCGCGGAATGTCGAGGGTGACATCGTTCAGCGCGTGAACGCCATTGGCGTAGGTCTTGCCGAGATTGCGGATGGCGAGCATCATGTCCCTGCAGAAGAAAGCCGCGGACGACGAACGCGCCCAGGGCAAATGGCAATACGACGACGGTTCCGCGACCTCGCCTACCACGCCTTCCGTACGGTAGTCAACAACGGGCAAGCGACCACGGTGGCCCCCGGACGGTGGCCTTCGAGCTCCATCCCGACAGCGACGTCATGCGCGGCGGGCTCGCCTTCCATCTGGAGACGCCGCTCCCGCCCCGCCCACCTGCCTCTTTGACGTGAGCCACCCTCCCCGCCTACCATCGCGGCTCCGAGCATGCCGCTCCTTCGCTCCCAGGACGTCGAACTCCGCGACCTCGCGCGCGGCGCGCCCCCTCTCTCGGACGCGTGGGGCAGCCCCACGGGCGCGCGCCTCGCGCGGCTGCTCGGCGTCGGCGGCATGTCGAGCGTGTTCCTCGCCGAGGTCGATACGGCCCGGCGTTCGAGCGCGCTCTCGCCGATCTGCCCGCCGCGTATCGCCGTCAAGATCATGAAGCCCGCGATGGTCTCCGACCTCATGCAGGAGGGGATCTTCGCCGGCCAGCTCGCGCAGCGCGAGGCCACCGCGCTCGGCCGCATCATGGATCGCACGCCGCCCACCGAGTTCGTCGTCGGCTTCTACGGCATGGGCGAGGCGCCCGTCGACGTGCGCGGCAGGACCGTGAAGTTGCCGTGGCTCGCGCTCGAATACGTCGACGGAGGGCAGGACGGCTCCTCGCTCGCCGATCGCGTCACGCGCGCGCCCGACGGCTGTGATCCGATCCGCGCCCTGCGCCTCTGCCGCGGCATCGTCGAGGGCGTGCTCGCGCTCCACGACGAGGACATCATCCACCGCGATCTCAAGCCCGACAACGTGCTCATCGTCGGGCCCGTCGGCGACGAGACGCCGAAGATCGCCGACTGCGGCATCTCCAAGGTCGCCGACTCGACCTACACGATCGCCGCGCTGACGCGCGAGTACGCCGGCAGCGAGCAGTGGCTCTCGCGCCCCGGCGAGAAGAACCCGCTCATCGGCCCGTGGACCGACGTGCACGCGCTCGCCGCCGTCGTGTGGTTCGTGCTGGGAGGCGAGCACTGGTGCCGCGGACCCTGGGACAACGGCTTTCTCGTCACGGGGGAGCGGCGCTCGCTCGTCACCGCCCCGCGCCTGCACCCGGGCTTCGCCGCCGATCGCGTGACCCTCGGCGAGCTCGACCGCGTGCTCGGCAAGGGCGCCTCGCCGGCCCTGCCCGAGCCGCTGCGCGACCTCGAAAGCGCGCGCGCGCTCGCCCCGCGTGACGCACCTTCCCGCTTCGAATCGGCCCGCGCCTTCGCCGACGTGCTCCTGCCCCTGCTCGAGTCCGCCGCCGCGCGCTGGAAGGCCCGCGCCGCGCGCGAGGACCGCGCGACGACCGCGTTCCGCACGACGCAGGCGCTCGCGTCCCCCGCGGTCACGCTCGAACCGACGGCGCAGATCGTCGAGCTGCCGCCCGTCGAGATCAAGAACGTGATGCTGCCGCCGCTGCGACCGGGCAACATCGCGTTCCAGCCGGATGGCCGCGCGCTCGCGCGTTTCGGCGGGCGCCTCCTGTACCTCTGGGGCCCGCGCGCCTTGCCCATCCCCGTCGGGCCCAAGGACGCGCCCGTCGTCGCCGCGACGACCTTCGTCGTGCGGGGTCCTCACGCGGGCTTCGCGCTCGTCGGCCCCTCGCACGTGCAGCTCGTGCGGCCCGGCCGGATCGTACCGCTCGGGTTGCCTCCACGCGCGAGCCCCATCGAGGCGGCGCTCGGTGATGGGCAGACGTTCGCCGTGGTCACGGCCGCCGTGGAGGGCGACGAGGACAGCTTGCCGGAGCTCTGGCTCTGGAACGACGAGTCCTGGTCCGCGCCCGTCGCGCTCCCACTCGCCGGCCGCGTGCTCGCGCTCTCCTCGGGTCCGTACGGCATGCTCGTCGTCGGCGCGAACGGCAAGGGCACGCGCGGCCGGGCGCTCTTCGCGAGTTACGACGGACAGACGACGGTGTACGCGACGGGCGTGCAGGACAAACCCGCGCTGCTCACGGCGCTCTGCAGCGGCGAGCGGCTCGCGTGGGCCGCGGGCGAGGGGTTTGTCCTCGGCCTCGATCGCGGGGCGGTGATCCCCGAGGAGGTCGAGGCGAAGGATCGGCCGGTGGTGATGGGGCTCGACCCGGTGGGCCTGCCGTGGCTCGTGACGATGTCGTCGGTGATGCGCCGGCAAGCGGGCGGGACCACGGCGGTGTGGCGGACGTATTACGAAAAAGACGCCGGCGCGCCGCCGCTCGTCGGGATCACGTTCACGCACGAGGGGGCGCGTGTCGTGGACGCGCGTGGTGGCGGGGCGAACCTCGTGCCGCGGGACATCGGGAGCTGGCAAAGCACGTCCGCGGTGCTCGAGCAGGGCTCGTGACCTCGATCGCTTGACCACCAACGAAACCTGTGGCTCGACTTCGGGCCATGAAGCGCGCCCTCTCCGTCCCTGCCGCCCTCCTCGCTTTTTTCCTCGCACAGGAGGCGAGCGCCGATTACGAAGTCTGGCTCTGGGCCGAAAACCGCGTGCCCATCGTCCGGGCGGACAAGCCCACGTTCCCGCGTATCGACCTGCGCGTCTACGCCGAGTCGCGTTTGAACGGTCGAAGCGACGGCCTGCATCAATCGTTCCTCCGGACGGGCCCCCTGTTTTTCCTGACCGATTTCCTGTTCATCGGCGTGCAGGGCACGATTTACGCCGATCGCCTGGCGTCGGGCGCGTTCGACCAGGAGGCGCGCTTCGAGTTCGAGCCGAACTTCTTCGGGCGTATCGGTGATTTCACGTGGAACGACCGGAACCGCTTCGAGGCTCGTTTCCGCGAGGCCGAGACGCGGTATCGTTATCGCAATCAGCTCCGCATCAACTACGCGCCGAAGGGGGCGAAGTGGATGCCGTTCGTCTGGGACGAGGTGCTCGTGGACCTCTCGGGGCTCGGCCTGAACCAGAACCGCGCGCTCATCGGCCTCGCGCGCCAGCTCAACCCCACGACGCGCCTCGACGCGGGCTTCATGCTCCGGAGCCGGGAGGAGGCCTCGGGGTGGGTCCACGACCGGGTGTTTTTCGCGGCGCTCTTCTTCGACGTGGCGCCCCCGGGGAAATGACGCCGGGAGGCGTATCGCTCCCGGTAAAACGTTTTACTTGACCGTGCGGACGACCCAGCGTACGCACGCGCCGTGCCCTCCCTGCTGCACGAGGCGATCGTCGAGCTCTTCAGGAACCGGCCGGTGATGGCCGCGGAGCTCCTCCACGAGGCGCTCGGCGTACCATTGCCATGGAGGACCAGGGGGTGGCGACGGGGCGAAAGAGTCGTCGGTGAGAACCCGGGGGAGTGCGTTTCAAGGCGGCTCCTCCTCGTCGACGCGCTCGTCCTCCTCGCTCCCGAGCGCGGTGTCGACCTCTACCGTGAGGCCGTCACCGTTGCCGAGAGCCTCGGAGACGCAGCGCTCGTCGAGTCCGTGCTGCGGCGCGCTGGCCGTCGAGGGACTAGGCCGAGCGGCCACGCGCGCCGCGCGCTGGTCCCGCGCCCCTCGGTGACGAGCGTGGCACCTAGAGCGCCGATCCCTTCAACTTCCCCGATCCTTCCGCGTACTTACACGAGGGGGATCGACAGGCGCTTGCCGACGTGATCCACTCTCCGCGGCTCGCCCAGCCAAACGGAGAAGGCACGTCCATGTCGACCCCCGTCCCGCGCTGGAATCCGAGCTCTGTCGCGACTCGTAGGGAGCAGATGCTCCTGGCCCGGCTGGGCAACCACCGGAAGCTGTTCGCGTTCCTTTATCAGCATCGCCTGGAGTTGTTCGACGACGCTTTCCAGGACGAACTCGCGGCCATGTACCGCGACACCGGCGAAGGCAGGCTGCCTGTACCTCCAGCCTTGCTGGCGATGGTCTTGTTATTACAGGCGTATCACGGCGTATCCGATCGCGAGGCGGTCGAGTTGACGGTCGTCGATCTGCGCTGGCAGCTCGTGCTGAGCATCTTGGGAGCTGAAACGCAGGCGTTCGGGCAGAGCACCTTGCAGGCGTTCCGCGAGCGGATGATCGCGCATGGTATGGACCTCCGGATGCTCGAGCGCACCATCGAGCTCGCCAAGAAAACCCAGGGGTTCGACTGGGAAAAGTTGCCGACGACGCTGCGCCTGGCGGTCGACTCGCGTCCCCTGGAAGGCGCGGGTCGTGTCGAGGACACGATAAACCTACTCGGCCATGCGGCCTTCAAGCTCCTGCGCGGAGCGGCCGCGTTACTCGAGCTGAAAGCGGAGCAAATCGCGGCGTGCGCGGGAGCCCCTGTATTCCTGGCGCCAAGCATCAAGACGGGCCTGGACATCGACTGGTTCGATCCCGAGCAAAAGGCGGACGCGATCGTCGAGCTCACGCGGCAGATCGACGCGCTGGAGGCGTGGATTCGCAGGCAAGCCGGCGCCGCGGCCGACGAGGCGCCGCTGAAGGAGCTGTTCGATTGTATTGCGCAGCTGCGCGCCCAAGATCTCCAACCGGATCCGCCGGGAGGCGGCAAGCCCCGCATCCGCGAAGGCGTTGCCAAAGATCGGCGTGTGTCGATCGAGGATCCGCAGATGCGCCACGGGCGCAAGAGCAAATCCAAGCGCTTCAAGGGCTACAAACAACATATCGCGAACGATCTGGATACCGAGCTGATCCTGGCCGTGTCTGTTACACCTGCCAATCGTCCCGAAGGCGAGGGCGCGGCAGACCTCGCGAAGGATCTCTCACGATCCCCGAGGAATGACAAAATTGACGAGGTGTACATCGATCGCGCATACGTGAG